>JBAZRU010000006.1:0-13000 GCA_041662805.1 Candidatus Hydrogenedentales bacterium
TCGAACCCGCCTCCCGAGCGATTGCGCAGAGCCGTTCCATGAATTCTTCGGTCAGCAAGGGAATGCCCGCGAGTGGAAACTGCCTGCTGAGTTGTTCGTATTTGGAGATGCACAAATTGGAGTAGGCAAGCAGGTCGTGGCGTTCGCACTTCGGAAACAGTTCCGAAACGAATTCGGCGACGGCGCGAATGCCGTCTTCTTCGGCGGTGTATCCCGGAATGATCGGCGTGCGCACCCACACGGGCACGCCCGAATCGCGCACGATGCGCGCAGATTCGAGCACGCGCTCCAACTCGATGCCTGTCCACTCGCGGTGCCGGTCCGCATCCACGGTCTTCACGTCGAACAAGACAAGATTGCAGTATTGCAGCGCCTCCTTGAGCGTCGCGGGGGCCGTCGCGCCGCAGGTGTCGAGCGCCGTGTGCACCTTCTGGTCCTGTACCATCGCAAGCAGGGCAAGCGCGGCCTCGGGCTGCGCCATCGGTTCGCCTCCGGACAACGTCACGCCGCCGCCCGACGACGCGTAGAACGTGGCGTCGCGCATGACGGCTTCGAACAATTCGTCCAAGCGATACGCCCTTCCGAAGAGCTGCAACGCAGAGGAGGGACAAAAGGCGACGCAACGGCCGCACGCGTCGCACCGCTCGCGGTCGATCCGGACTCGTGTCGCGACAACGCCGCCGGGCTGCGCCGTGCTTTCTTCGAGCGCCATCGCATCGCGGTTGCATTGCTTCATGCAACCGTGGTCGTGCAAGCAGCGGTCGCCATGCCAGACAATATCGGGCTGGAATCGAACCGTCTCGGGATTGTGGCACCATGGGCACCGCATGGGGCAGCCTTTGAAGAACACGGTCGTGCGAATGCCGGGGCCGTCCTCGGAGGAGAAGCGCTGAATGTTGCAAACGATCGCTTGGTGCTCGGCCATAGGCGGGTTTTCGGTCATCGTGGGCGCACCTTCATGCATCGATTCGATTCAGAGCCGGTGGGCTTCGCGAGCAATGATCTCCTCCTGAATCTCGCGGCCCAAGTCCACGAAATAGGCATTGTATCCCGTTACGCGAATCAGGAGATTTCGATATTCGTCGGGACAATGCTGGGCCTTACGCAGCATGTCCACGTCGATGACGTTGATCTGCAACGCCGTCCCACCCTGCTTGCCGTAGCCGCGCAAGAATCCCGCCAGCTTGTCGAGATGCTCGTCGTCGCGCAGAAGCGAAGGCGATAGCGTGATCGTGTGCGATGCGCCGTTTGGAACGACTTCGAGGTCGAGATGATTCACCGAACACGCCGCGGCGGTCGGCCCCAGGCTATCCATTCCGGGCACGGCCGCGACGCCGTTGGCGAGGAAGGTGCCGTGTTTGCGCCCGTCCGGCGTGGCCGATGTCAGCGGCGCATACGCGATTCCGTAGTTCCACGACAAGTATCCGGCGCGGTACCGCTTGCCGGTGAGCGGCGTTGTGTACGCGGCGGTTTCTTCGGCCCACCAGTGCGTCACGTCGCGCGCCATACGGTCGGCATTCGGATCGTCGTTGCCGTACTTGGGCGCTTTGTGGAGCAGCATTTGGCGGAGGAATTCCTGGCCTTCGAAATTCAATTCGATGGCGCGAATCAAATCGTCCATCGACACGCGCTTCTCTTCGAACACCAACTGCTTGACTGCCGATAACGAGTCCGCGGCGGTGGCAAGCGCGATGCCTTCAACCGTGATGAAGTTGTAGCGCGCCCCGCCCGCCGTGACGTCTTTGCGATTCTCGACGCACCCACCCACCAACGCCGAGAGATAGGGCGTCGGCTCGAAGAGCGCACGAATCGAATCGGCCTGGTTGTTCAAAGCGACGAGGCGCGCAAGGCTCGTGGAGAGCTGCTTGCGGAATGCGTCTTCGAATTCTCCCCAACTCGTCATCGTTCGCGGGTCAGGCGTGATCGGCCCTGCCTGCTCGCCTGTTGCAGGGTCCCGCCCCTGAAACAGGGTCAACTCCACCGGCTTCGCCAGATTGAGATTTACATCCACCGTGCCGGAGCGGTCGTCCCCTTGCCGGGTGTTTTCGAGGCACCCCACGGGCGCGTAGTCCCACAGATCTTTCTCAGGCAGTCCTTCCCACCGCAGCCCCTTCATCGAGCTCTCATCGAAATTGAGCAGGAATGGAGCGCCTTGCGTCTTGGACAAGATCTCGCAGACGCGCCTCATGAGCTTATCCGGCGTGTTGGCGTGCAGGCGGATATTCGGCTTCGGCTCGAGCAGGTTCATCTCTTCGATCACGTCGAGGCAGAGATACGTCAGTTCATTCGATACATCCTCACCCTCGGGCCCGCAGCCACCGAGTGTGACCAGTTGGCCGAACGACGAGTTGATGCCCTGGTTGCGGCCGACGCGTCCTTGGTAGTCGTAGGCATAGTTGGGCTTGATCCAGAAACATCGCAACAATTCGCGCGCGGTCTCGCGTGTGAGGCGGCCCGCCTCAAGGTCGGCCGCGTAATACGGATAGAGGTATTGATCGAAGCGCCCAAACGACACGCCCGGCCCTGGGTAGGACTCGCTGATCAGCACAAGCATGTGCATGAACCACAAGGATTGAAGGGCTTCGTGAAACGTACGCGCGGGTTCCCACGGGACTCTGCGGCAGATCGTTGCGATCCCGGTCAATTCTTTCGCGCGATCCGGAGTGGCGCTCGCCGCCAGCCGGGAGGCTTCCGACGCGTATCGATCAGCAAGGGCCTTGCCGCCCACGCACGCAACGCGGAATGCCTCCAGCACGCACTGCTTTTCATGGTCATGCTCCTCTTCAACCTCGCGCATGATGTGCTCTGCAATGCCGCTCAACCCGATCCGAAGCACTCGCGGATAGTCGGGTATGAGGTGACCCGGAACCGCGGCGCAGTTTCCCAAGCCGAGCTTGGATGCATGCGTGACGCCTCGCACGAATTCTCCCGCCATCTTCTTGCGCTGCGCGGCTTCGCGGCGCGTAAGACACAGCGACATCGCCACATTGAAGTGGCCCCCGACAATCAACTCGCCGTCGAGAATCTCGACGGGGAGTTGCGTCCGCACGACTTCTGCAAAGAAGTGCGCCGCACGAAGAATAACAGGCCGTTGCCAAAAGTATCCGGGAACGGCCACGACGCGCGCCGCCGCCAGTAGGGAGTCTTCGAATGCCTTGAGGAAGGGGGCAATCTCCGGCACGTTCGTCCAACGGCTGCACGAATATACGGAATCCCACGGGGTTCCGGTCGTGAATGGAAGGACTTCGTTTCGGAAGGAGCGCGTGTCGAACGCAAAGTACTCGTCGCGCAACCGTTTGGTGCGTTCCGACAGCGCGTCTGAGACGTTCCACAACGGACTTGGAGAAACCGATTTCGCGTTAGCACCCATTCGGCATTCCCCCTTACCGAGACGCAACAGGCCAGCATTGCCGCGTCTTCAGTATAGAGTATCAGTTACATCTCGACAAGGGCGTCGCTCAGTGCGAATGCACCCGTATTGGACGTTTCGCCGAAACGTACAGGGTAAGCGTAGTCTTTGGGTAAGGCCAAGAGGCGCTTTCGGCGAAAGCGCCCTACCCTGTTTTCGCTGCCCTATACGACTCAAGGCCTGAAATTTCTACGGCTTCGCGGCTTCTTCCGGGGGCGGAAACGTTTTGCGTCCGTCGTCGTGACAGACGGAACAGTCGGTCGGCTGGCCCATGCCGTTTGGATGGCACGCGGAGCAATCGAGGTCCTTGTGATCTTCGTCGAATACCAGCCCGGTGATGCTATGATCGAATTCGGCCGGCGTCCAATCCGAGGCGTGGCACGACTCGCACTTCGGGTCCACCGGCTGCATTCGCTTGTCCCCGCCATGGCACGACCTGCATTTAACTTCGCGGTGATATGCCGCCAACGCCTTGCCCGCCACACGCTCATGGTCGAACCCTGTCGTAGGTTCCGTGGCATGGCAGTACGTGCAGTTGTCTGTCGTCTCCTTCTCGTGGCACCGCACACAGTCTTCATGCGGATCCTGCTTCACGTGGGGCGTCCGCTTCCCGTTGTCGTGGCACTGGTTGCAGCTCTGCTCCTTGTGGCAATCGACACATCGCAGGCCAAACGTCGTAACGTGTTCCGCATGGTGAAACGTCACGACGGGGGCATCTTCCAGTTTCTTGGCCTCGTACACTTTCTTGTCGGGTGCTTCGATATTGGGATGCAAGCTGCCCATGATGTCCGTAGGATCGGCCGGTATTTCGAGCTTGGCTCCGGGCACTCGCTTGGCGTGACAAATGCCGCAATCGGTTTTGTGGTCCCATTCTCGATGGCAATTCAGACATTGCCGATGATAGGCCCCTTTGAGGCTGGGCTTCTCCAGGTTCGTTGCTTCCGAAGGCCCATTGTGGCATTCGCTGCATTTCAGGATGCGCCCCTCGGGATTCGCGTGGTGGCACGTTGCGCACCCAACACCCATGTCGGTCATCGACGCGTGCAGCTTGTGCGGAAACACGACGGGGACGTACAACTCCGACAGGGCGTCCATGATGACGAAGTCGGGAGATTCATCGGCAGCGGATTTCTCCGCATCGCGAGGCCGCGGACAGGCCTTCAGCTTCGCTTCTTCCGCAGTCTTGGGGGATTCCGAGACATGGCAAACGGCACAATTGATTGCCGGCGATTCCGGAGCCGGAGCCGCGGCCTGCGACTGCACGGCTTCTTCCGGTTGGGCCATGACATGCCCAAGCGGAACCAAAATAAGAAAGGCGCAAAACACCCCTAGTAGCACATACCGCATTCGCATTGAAACTACCCCTCGATTCGCCGTCCACCTGCTGGAGCCGTCTTCTGCTCGACAGCAGGGAGGACAGGAAAGATCGTGACGAAAATCCGGAAGACAAGCATCAGCGTAGCAATCAGACCGACGGTGACCAGAACCTCGCTGACGCTGGGAACGTAGCGCTGGGTCGCGTACTGAGGTTGATACGCGATTATGTAGACGTTAATGCGATTGAGCGCCACGCCCAGAACGATGAGCAGGTTGGCAAGGAAGAGCCAACGCGGCGAGCGGCGAATCCGGCTCGATAGCAGCATGCAGAAGGGCAGGAGGACGCCAAGGCCAAGTTCGACCAGAAACATGTTCGAGGCCAGGTCTCCGTCGAAGAGGTGACCGTACACGTTGCGCACCATCAGGTCGATGACTTTCGCCGCCATGTAGATCCCCAGGAAGAGAAGCGCTAAGCGGCTCAGCGGCGCGAGAATTTCCATTTCCGGTTTTCGTCGAAAACTCATTGCCGACACCATGGACTCGAAGATAACCATGGGATAGCCAACGGCGATGGCCGACAGCAGAAACAACAGCGGTAGAATGGGCGTGTACCAAAGCGGATGGACTTTGTATGGGGCAATCAGCATCAGCGCCCCGAGGGAGGATTGATGCATGCACGAGAGCACGACTCCAGCAATGATAAGCACCGACATCGTCTTGTCGAGCATGCGTTCGGCCACTTCGAGAAAGCGCTTGAATGGACGTTGCACCAAAGCCAGGGGGCCGCGCAACCTTCCTCCGTGACGCGACCACTCGCAGATAATCGGCAGAAACTCGAGGTACAACACGGTCAAGTAGGCCATCACGCACATGCCCACTTCGAACAAGACGGAATTCCCTTGCCACATCGTGGGCCAGGCCGGATGCCAGATATTATAATATCTCCCCAGGTCAACCATCAGACCCAGGCCCACGAACGTATAGCCCAGCATTGCCGTGAGCAATGCGGGGCGCACCACCGGCAAGTAACGACCCCTATGGAAAATGTGGGTCAACGCGGCGGTGGTAAAGCCGCCCGCGGCCAAGGCCACGCCCGTTGCCACATCTACCGCAATCCAAAGCCCCCATGGATACCGATCGCTCAGATTTGTGATCGAGGACAACCCAAATATGAAACGATATACCGCCAAGCCCCCCGCAATGGCGGCGAGCACGATCAGAAGCGATACGCCGGGCGTGAAGAACTTCCGGCCCACAGGCGCGGCGTGAACATGCGTACTCATCGGGCGTCTTTCGTGTGCGGCGCGCCGTCATGGTGCGAGGGCGCGTCATGCGACTTGTCGCCTTTGAACGCGGTCATCGCCGCCCCCAACACGCCGAACAGGAGGAGTGGAGGAATTCCGAATTTGAAGATGCTGTGTTGGATTGTCTCGGTAAGTTGCGGTATCGGCTTGTCGCCGAACGCTTGAAAGCCGAGTTCTTCGAACGGTTTTGCGGCCAAGTAAAGCCAGCGCGTCCCGCCGACCTCATGCTCTCCGTAGACCTTGTCCAGGTATTTGTCGGGATGCCGCTCGATCTTCTCGTGCGCCAACGCCAGTAGATCGGACCGCTTCCCGTAGGTGAGACACATCGGCGGACACATTTCGGCGCACGCAGGGATCTTCCCTTCGTTCTTCACCCGGTCGAAACAGAAGATGCATTTCCGCACGCGGGGCGTCAACGCATCGTGGTATTCGTATGCTGGAACTTCGAACGGACACGCGACCATGCAGTAGCGGCACCCCATGCACTTGTGGGCGTCGTACACCACCGCGCCGTTTTCCGCCGTAGTCAGGGCGCCAACCAAACACGCGGACACGCAGGCCGGTTCCAAGCAGTGCATGCACTGGCTCTTGACGTAGATCGGTTTGTCGGGGGTTTCGGGCTGTGGAAATCGGTTCACCACTGTGTAGGCGTCCGAAGTCATCCGCCGCTGCTGATCGAAAACCGAGGTATCTTCAAAGGACTCACGCGGGTGGCCTGAAAGCTCTTGGGCTTGATCGCATGCAAATTCACATTTCCTGCAACCGATGCACTCCGTCGTATCGACGAGCATTCCCATTCCGTCGTCTTCCGGGACGGCCACGCCTTCGGCATGGGCAGCGCCCGCGCCCAGGCACGATACGCCCGCGCCAACCAGATGCAGAAAACTCCTGCGATTCAAGGTACTACCTCCAGATGAGCAGCGTTACCGAGAGGCCGCGCATTCTCTATTGCGGTGTGCGCTGGACGCTGAACAAGCCGCGCAGGCGCAAGGAACTGCCTGTCGATCCGCTGCGGTCACCCCCGTGCATTTGCGTAGCGGACCACAGAGGTAACCGCAAAAACCGTACCAGAACTCGATTTTGTGAGGTTTTTCGGTCTAAAGCACGGCGAGACCATATGTTAGTCCGTACTGGTATAAGAGCGACACAAGGTGACGAAATGTCCAAAGTACACACTTGCGCGCAGGACAGAAGTGCTCAGATCGTTCATAAGTATGATGGGGAGAGGGCAGGCGCATTGTGCAAATCTTGCGGGGGAGAGGCGGGGGTTCGGAGGCGCGTTTTCAGCGATTCCGCGGACGTTTCGGCGAAACGTCCTTACCTGCGGTGGAGGTAGCGCGCGAGGCGAGCTTTCAGCCTCAATACTTTTAGGATCAGCGGAGACACAGAGGCTAGGGCCGGGGTGATATCAATTGCGATATCCGTTTCGAAGCCGTCGGCATTCGCGTCCGGCACCGATACGTTTGGTGTTCCGCCTTCGGCGCTGTACATCTTTTCGACTATCGCAAGCACTTGGCGTTTCACCATGCGGCGCATGGGTGCTTTGGCGATCAATCCGTAGAGTGGTGCGCTACCCTCGAATGCGGCATCGGGATGGTCTTTCACGTACTGCACCGCTTCGCGCAGATCGCCCAGGTATTCATCGACGACGTGAGCGTGACCGGGATTCAGGATCATGTGCAGGCTTTCGGGGCGCTGCAAGCGGTCGATGTGCCACTTGCGCTCTTCCAGTTGGTCGCCCACCGCATAGACACTGAAATCGGGAATGCGCGAACCGTAGGCGATGATCGACATCGCCGGACTACCCAGCACTTCAAGCTCGGGTATGTCGTTGATCGCGTCATGGAAACGCTTCGTCGTAGCCATGACGGCCTTGGCGTTGTCGAGGTATCCCTCTTCACCCAAGGCATGCAGCGCCCCCCATGCGGCCGCGATGGCACCGCCGGGCCGCGTGCCCGCGAGCGTTGGCGATGCGTACACGCCGCCGCACCAGTCCGTGGCCGCACTGAACTGATGCTGCAAGTACTCCATGCCCCGGTACACAATCACGCTCGCGCCCTTCGCCGCGTAGCCGTACTTGTGCACGTCCGCGGACATCGACGTGATGCCGGGGACGCGGAAGTCGAACGGGGCGATGGGCGCGATTTGATGCTCCGCACCCAGCTTTTCGATGAAGGGCAGTATGAATCCGCCGATGCAGCCGTCCACGTGTACGGGCAACCCATGCTTCAGCCCCAACGCGGCGATCTCGTCGATTGGGTCGATCACGCCGTAGGGATAGCACGCTGCGCTGCCGACCAGCGCGATGGTATTGCGATTGATGCGGCGCGCCATGGCATCCACGTCCGCACGGAAGTCTTTCTGCAACGGCGTGGACACCATCTTCACGTCGAAGTATTCGCCCGCTTTGAAGAAAGCGGCGTGCGCGGATTCGGGCAGCACGATCTCGGGACGCCGCACCCAAGGCCGGTGTGTGCGCGCGTGTTGCCGGTAGGTGAGTACCGCCAGTAGCAGGCTTTCCGTGCCTCCCGAGGTCATCGTCCCGACGACGGTGCTGTCGCCGTGAAGCAGGTCCGCGGTAATGCGGACCACTTCGTGTTCCATCCGCTGAAGACTCTGAAAAGCCATCGGGTTCAGGCCGTTCGTGGCCATGAACAGATTGTGCGCCTGCCTCACGAATTCCGAATGCGCTTCGGAATGGTCATACACCAACCCAAACGCGCGGTGCTCTTTCCAGGCGACGTCGCGGCTTGCCATGCCCTGCATCGTGTCCAGCAGTTCCGCGTGCGCCATGCCCCGCTTGGGCAGACTGATCGCCATGCGTTTTCCTTCCCGCTCCCCCACGTCTTGCTCTTAAGACGCTATCCCTCCCGCTACTTGGCCTTGATGTCGTATGCGTAGAGCACGCCTTCGTAACGAACATACAAACGCCCGTTCGCAATCGCCGGGTGCGCCCAGTGCTTGTCGCGGCCCTTCGCGACCACAAACGAGCCGAGCTTTTCGAACTTCTCCGGCGACGCCTTCACGAGACTGACGATGCCCTTTTTGGGTCCTTCGTAGGTGTACAGCATGCCGTCCGCACAGACGACAACGGCTTGCGAGATTTCTTCCGCGTTCCACATGACTTTGCCGGTGGCAAGTTCAAGGCAGAACAGGCTGCCGCTATTGTGTCCTGCCCCGTAAATATAGCCGTCCAGCACAACCACACCGTGATGCTGGCAATCGAGATTCTTGTCCGACCATATCGGACTGACGGAAGCGCCGTCCTTGGAGACTTCCAGCATGCCGCCGCCCGAGCCGTAGCCGCCGGTGTAGTAGAGCATGTTGCCCTGAAGCACGGGGGTGACCGCATGAATGTCATAGTCGGTCTCGTGCTTGTGCGTCCACAAGACCGCTCCGTCCTTCACGTCAATCCCCACGACCGACTTTGCCGTCATCGTAACGAGCACGCGATGCCCCTCGAACTGGAATACATCCGGCGAGCAATACGCGTGCGGTTCGCTAAGTCCCTTGGTCGTCCACACAGTCTTTCCGGTCATCTTGTTCAGCGCCACCACGGATGCGTCAGGCCCACCCGGCGTACAGAACACGAGGTCGCCGTCTACCAGCACCGATTCGGCTATCGCCCATGACGTATCCTGGCCGCCAAACACCTTCTTGGCTTCGACCTGCCAAACCGGTTTGCCATCCGCCGTGGACATACACGTCAATACGCCTAGCCCCGACATCACGTAAATACGGTCACCGTCGATGGTTGGCGTGGACCGCGCACCCGTTGCCTTCTCGTCGAGCGTCTCCGCGCCGTAGGGTGCTTTCCACTTCATTTTTCCCGCGAGATCGAGCGCGAATATGTAGCCCACCTCGTCTTCGAGCATTCCCGACACATAGATCGTGTCGCCGGCGACCGAAGCGGCAGCGTAGCCTCCCCCGATGCCTTCCGTCTTCCACGCCAGCGTTGGACCGCCCTCGGGCCACGCTTGGAGCAGGCCCTTCTCGGGGAAGATGCCGTCGCGATCGGGGCCTCGAAACTGAGGCGAATCCGCCCCCCACGCCGACGCCGAGCACACGAGAATTCCGAGCAGGATCCATGTCATCTTTTTCATGTGAAGAGGCTCCATTGATAATTTGTGCGAATCATGGGACAATTGAGAACGCCAAGCATGACCTGAGAAGTGACTATATCTTAAGGCAGGAGGTTCGCGGTTCACAAGACCCGCTCGACTTCTCCCTCCAAGTCATGCACTTCACTGGCCTTGCTGCCGCCCGGAAGCTGTACCCGGGCGCAACAAGCAACGAAACACCTGGATATCGAGTTCAGGAATGAGCACAAGGGGAACCGTTATGCGCGCAATTCAGTCAAGAGGCAGCCTCTTTATTTCCACTTTGCTCGTTGCAGCAATCGGCATGGTCGCATCTGCCGAGGACTGGCCGCAGTTTCAGGGGCCGAACCATGACGGCATCTCCGCGGAAAAGGGTTTGCTACGAGCGTGGCCCGAAGCGGGCCCGCGCCTCGTGTGGACCACGCCGGTGGGCGAGGGCTTCGGCGGCCCGGCCGTGCGCGACGGCGAGGTCTACGTGCTCGACCGCGTCGAGAGTAAACGCGATATCCTCCGGTGTCTGGCGCTCGATTCGGGCAACGAGCTATGGCGTTACGAGTACGACGCCCCCGGCGAAGTGGGGCATGCGGGGTCGAGAACTCCGCCAACCGTGGATGAGAAGTACGTCTATACCGTAGGCATGATGGGGCACTTCCTGTGCATTGACCGGAAGACGCATCAGCCTGTATGGCAGAAGAACCTCTTGGCCGACTACGGTTCCGAGACGCCCAGGTGGGGTTTTTCGCAATCCCCCTACCTATACAAGAACCTCGTCATCGTGGCTCCGCAAGCCAAAGATGCTTTCGTCGTCGCGTATGAACGCGAAACCGGCAAAGAAGTATGGAAGAGTCCCGGGCTAGGGTTGGTTGGGTACGTGACCCCTGTGGTCACCACGCTGGCGGGAGTCGATCAAGTTGTCATGATTGGTGCGTCCAACAAGGGCAATACGGTCAAGGGATCGGTTGCGGGCCTTTCATTGGAGAATGGCTCAGTCCTCTGGTCATACGACGGCTGGCAGAGCTTCATTCCCATCCCCTTCCCCATGCCGCTTCCCGGCGACCGTCTCTTTGTCACCAGCGGGTACGACGCCGGTTCCGTGATGCTCCAGATCTCAAAAGGCGCGGCGGGCTTGGAAGCGAAGCAAGTGTTCGCCCTCGATGCGGAAACGTGCGGCGCGCAGATCCATCAACCCATCCTCTACAAGGATCATCTCTATCTTAACAACAACTCAAACGAGCGCATGTTGGGCATGACGTGCTTGACGCTTGACGGCGCCGTCAAGTGGCGCACGGGCGATACGGAGGGACTTCCCATCTTCGACCGCGGGAGCCTAATCCTCGCGGACGACATGATCATCTCGCTGGACGGAAAGACGGGGGTCTTGTATCTCATCGAACCGTCTCCGGATGGCTTTAGAGAATTGGCCCATGCGACCGTCCTCGACGGCGACAAGATGTGGGCGCCGCTTGCATTGTCTCAAGGCAAACTCGTGGTCCGCAGTCAGGACATGATGAAGTGCTTTGATTTGAAAACACCGTGATGCGCACGCGCCCCCAGGGCGCGGCGATCTAGAGCAGTTTTGCCATGGTTCCCGCAGTAACGTATCGAGCTTTGGGCGCGGCGCACGAAGCCGTCGCCACAATTCCGTTCAATGAACCCGTGTATGCGACCCCCGCATTTCTCGATGGGCGCATGTACGTGCGCACCGCGGAAAACCTCTACTGTATTGCCGCCAATGGAAACGGTTAGGTTCTGTATAGACGATATCGACGAGATCGTTGCGTCGAAGGGCCGCAAGCAGGAATCGCTCATTCCGATTCTGCAAGCGATCCAGGATCGTTACCGATTCCTGCCCGATCCCGCCCTGCTTCGCGTCGCTGAGATTACGGATATCACGCATGCCAGCATTGAAGGCGTTGCGTCCTTCTACGCGCAGTTCCGCAGAAAGCCCGTCGGCAGGCACATGATCAGCGTCTGCGACGGCACCGCCTGCCACGTCAAAGGCGCCACCGAAGTCTACGACGCCGTCGTGCGGCAGCTTCACTTGTCCGAGGGCGAGGACACGGATGCGAAAGGCGAGTTCACGGTGCGCAAAGTCGCGTGCTTGGGCTGTTGCACGCTCGCTCCGGCAATTCAGATCGACGAAGTAACCTACGGCCACGTCCGCCCGGATGGCGTCAATCACCTGCTCCACGACTATCTCATGCACGAAGGCAAAGGCAAGGCCCATCACGCGGCGCCGCGCACCGATTCGCCAACGGCCGCGGCGGAAGTCCGCGTTGGGCTCGGTTCGTGTTGTGTCGCGGGCGGCAGCGACAAGGTGCGGCAGGCGTTGGACGAAGCACTCGCCCACGTCGACACGCCCGTTCGCGTGAAACACGTCAGTTGCGTGGGCATGTGCCATCAAACACCGCTGCTCGAATTCGTCGTACCTGGCGCTCCCTCGCGTCTCTACGCAAAGGTCCAGGCGGAAGATGTGGCTGGCCTCGTGGCCAAGAATTTCCGGCAGCGCCGCTTCACGGCGCGCATCGCGGCAAGTGCCATGAGATGGTTTCAAGACTTGTACGCGGACGAGGGCCGCGACGTTGCTGTTGACCGCGCGCTCGACACGTCCAGCGCGCCCGTGGCCGCGTTCACGCAGGGACAGAAGCGGATCGCCACCGAATACTGCGGCGAACTGAATCCGCTCGACATGGACGAATACCAACAGAAGCATGGATTCGCAGCGCTGCGCAAGATCCTCGCCGAGCCTTCCGGGATTTCACGTGCGAGCATAATCGAAGCTATCGACCGCAGTGGGCTTCGAGGCCGCGGCGGCGCGGGATTCCCAACCGGCAAAAAATGGCGCGCTGTACACGAGGCCCCCGGCGACC
>JBAZRU010000006.1:13010-19449 GCA_041662805.1 Candidatus Hydrogenedentales bacterium
GACCGTAAGTTCATCATCTGCAATGGCGATGAAGGCGACCCCGGCGCGTTCATGGACCGCATGCTCCTCGAGTCGTATCCGTACCGCGTGCTTGAGGGGATGTTGATTGCGTCGCTAGCCGTCGGCGCGCATGAAGGCATCATTTACATTCGCGCCGAGTATCCGCTCGCGGTGCGGCGCGTAAACGCTGCCATCGAGCAGTGCGAGAAATCGGGATTCCTCGGCGAGGACATCCTCGGCTCGGGGCACGCGCTTCACGTGCGCGTCATGGAAGCCGCGGGCGCATTCGTCTGCGGCGAAGAGACTGCGTTGCTCGCATCCATCGAGGGCAGGCGCGGCATGCCCGCGTTTCGCCCGCCGTTTCCGGCCACGCGCGGCCTCCACGAATGCCCCACGCTCGTCAACAACGTGGAGACTTACGCCCTCGTCCCGTGGATCGTTCGCAACGGCCCCGACGCCTTCGCCGCATTCGGCACCGACAAGAGCAAAGGGACCAAAGTTTTTTCTCTCACCGGGAAGATCCTGCGAGGCGGCCTCATCGAAGTGCCCATGGGCGTCACGATTCGCCAGATCGTACAACAGATTGGAGGCGGCCCTCCCGACGGGCGCGCATTCAAGGCGGTTCAAGTTGGAGGTCCGTCGGGCGGATGCATCCCTGCTTCGCTGGCCGATACGCCCGTAGACTTCGAAGCCTTGGCGGGGGTCGGCGCGATGATGGGCTCGGGCGGACTCGTGGTTCTCGACGATTCCGACTGCATGGTCGAAATCGCGCGCTACTTCATCGAGTTCATGCAACACGAATCCTGCGGCAAATGCACGCCGTGCCGCGTCGGCACTACGCGCATGCTCGAGATATTGACGTTGTTGTGCGAGGGCAAAGCCAGCCTCGGCGACCTCGAACAACTGGAGAGCATTGCGCAGAGCGTGAAGGAACTTAGCCTCTGCGGACTCGGCAAGACCGCCCCCAATCCCGTGTTGACGACGTTGCGCTATTTCCGCGATGAGTTCGTCGCGCACGTGGAAGGACGATGCCCGGCCCACGCGTGCCGCAAAATGATCACGTACACCATCACCCACGACTGCATCGGCTGCACGAAGTGCGCGCAGGAATGCCCGGTGGACGCCATCGAGATGAAACCGTATCAACTGCACACCATCGACGACGCCCTGTGCACGCGCTGCGACGCGTGCCGCGCGGTCTGCCCAGTCAACGCGGTTATCGTGGACTAGCTCATGCCGAAACTTACCATCAATGGCAGGACCATCGAAGTCGCCGCGGGCACGACGCTCATGGACGCAGCGAGGAGGCTCGGTATTGAGATTCCCACGCTGTGCCATGCGCAAGGCATTCGACCGCTCACGTCGTGCATGGTCTGTGTGGTGAAGGAGACGAAGGGCGGGAAGTTGATGCCCTCATGCTCGGCCTTGGCTGAGGAGGGCATGGAAATCGACACTGCCTGCGAAGAAGTCGCCGCCGCACGCCGCAACGTGCTGGAAATGTTGTTGAGCGAGCATGTCGGCGATTGCGAAGCGCCCTGCCGCCAAATTTGCCCGGCGTCTTTGGACATATCGGCAATGATGAGCCGAATTGCCCTGGGCGATCACGAAGGCGCGGCGCGGATCGCGCGCGAACAACTCACCTTGCCCGCGACGCTGGGCTACGTGTGCAGCGCCCCCTGCGAACGGGGATGCCATCGCGCCGCGAAAGACAGCGCCCTGCAGATTCGCGAACTGCATCGCCGCATGGCGGAGGACGCAATGGGCGCAATCACGCCGGAGACGGAAGCGCCCACGGGAAAGCGCGTCGCAATTGTCGGGGCGAGCGCCGCGGGCCTCGCGGCCGCCTTCATGCTTCGGAAGCGAGGTCACGCCTGCCGCGTCTTCGACAAAGCACCTGTCGCAGGCCGCATCATTCGCGAATTCGCTGAAGACACGCTCGATCCGCGCGTACTCGACGCGGAGATAGCCATGATTCAACGCATGGGCGCGGAGTTCCAACTCAACTGCGAGGTGGGTACGGATGTTTCCCTGGACACCTTGCGACGCGAGAACGATGCCGTCTTGATTACGTGCGACGATCTCGACGCGTCCGGCGAGGGCATCTTCACCGCGGTTGAATTCCCGATGACCGTTAACGCCGTGGCCGAAGGAAAGGCGGCTGCAGATCAAGTGATTCGGTGCTTGGCGGGCTTGCCGTCGCACCGAAGGGTTCGCGCGTTCAATTCGCAACTCGGCAGCCTGCGCCCCGAGGAACTTGATGCGTTCCTGACGCGGCTCGATCCCGTGCACGCCACCAAGAAGACGCTCATTGCAACGCTTTTGAAAGCGGTACTGGGAAAGCCGTTCCACAAGCCAAGCCCGATCCCCAATGCGCCAAGCCTTGAGGACCCCCGCGAGGAAGCGTCGCGCTGCCTTCACTGCACGTGCCTAAAGCCGGTGACATGCCGCTTGCGCCGGTACGCAACGGAATATGCTGCCACTCAAACCGTGTTTCGATTGGCTGAGCGCTCGAATGTCCCGGCAGCGTCGCGATTCGACGATGTAGTATTTGAACCCGGCAAGTGCATTAGGTGCGGCCTTTGCATCGAAGTGGGCCGCGCATCGGGAGAACCCAACACAATGGCCTTTGAGGGGCGCGGATACTCGGTGCGCGTGAAACCGCCGTTTGAACAGGAGCTTCGCGTGGCCCTCGCGTCGAATGCCGGGCGTTGCGTCCACGTGTGCCCGACCGGCGCGCTGTCGTTCCGTCAGGGCGAGGTGCACGAAGCATGAAGGTCCTGGAAATCACCGCGGGCACGGGCGCGTTTCGCGAGGTCGTGGAGTTGACAGGCGGCGGTTTGGTGTACAATCCCACCGAGCCCGATGGGCTCTTTGAGGCCTTGAAGAAGCTGCTGCTGAATCCTGAACTGGCGCGCGACCTGGGCGAAAAGGCGCGCTCCACGGCGCGAACACAATTCACGGGCGATGCCATGGCGGAGCGAATGGACGCCGTGTGTGCCTCGCTGAGAAAGAGATGATCGCCAACAACGCTATTCCTATCCGTGCTTGCCTCTGCTGCGTCGTCGCACTCGCGTGCGTAGGCGCGGGCTGCGACAAGCCCGCCGCGGACAGGCCGGAGACGCAGGCTCCATCCACTTCGGCCCCGCCCAGCGCACAGGTCGCCGTTCCGGCGGAGCCGTCAATTCCGAAGGCGGCATCGTGGCCGACGTATCACGGCGCTGCGTCGCTGGATGGCTTTGCCGACGTCTCGCTGCCCGATGCGCTCGAAGTACGCTGGCGCGCAAGCCTGGGCGCGGAGGTCACAAGCACTCCAATCGCGGACAATGAACGCATCTACGCCGCGGACATCAAAGGACAAGTTCATGCGTTTGATTTCGGCGGCACGCCCCTTTGGTCGCGCGCCTTCGTCGAATCCATGGTCGAGGGGCGACCCCCGAGCGAGGCGACTTTCGACGCACCCCTCGCACTATTTGATGCAACCCTAATCGCGTGCTCCGCGGGCGGGACGGTTTTTGCTTTGGACCCCGCCACCGGTGAAACGCGCTGGGAGATCAATACGCACATTCCGCTGCTTGGCTCGCCGAGCTTCGCGGTAGTGCAGGCTTCGACACAACCGCAACGAAGGCTCTATCTGATCGATCAATCCCAGGGATCTTTGCATGCCCTCGATTTCGACACTGGGAAGGAAGTGTGGAAGAGCGAGGCCATCGCGCGGTGCGATGGTTCCCCCGTCGCCAACGCCGAGGTGGCCGTATTCGGAAGTTGCGCCGCGGCCCTTCACTTCTTTTCCACCCTCGACGGAAAGCTCATTCGCGAAGTCGACGTCGGTGCGGACTGCGAGATCGCCGGGGGCATCGCCCTCGTGGACGGCTCCGTATATTCGGGTAGCCGCTGCGGCAAGTTCGTGCAGGTCAACGCGCGCACCGGAGCCATCGACTGGGCCAACACGAATTGCGAAGGAGAAGCACTCGAGACGCCCGCCGTGAGCGACACGACCGTCGCCTTCACCGCGAACGACGGCTACGTCTACGCATTGGAGCGCGCATCGGGCGCCCTCAAGTGGCGCGCAAAAGTCGGGCACACGCCGTCCTCCCCCGTCCTCGCGCAAAACAAACTCCTCGTCTCGGTGCGCGGCCAACTCTTCATGCTTGCTCTTGATGATGGCCGCACGATGTGGTCTTATGAAGTCAGCGACGAAATCACGTCGCCTGCCCTTGCCGGCAACTTGATTGTCGTGGGCTGCGACGATGGCTCCGGGGTCGCATTCGGTCCGAAAGGAAGCTAGATCGTGACAACGCCGCTTCTCGAACTGCGAAATGTCGTCAAACAATATGAGGGCGCGGAGCAACCGCTTCGCGTGCTTTCCGGCATCGACCTTCGCGTCATGCCCGGAGAGTCCGTCGCCATTGTCGGGCCATCCGGTTCCGGCAAGAGCACGCTCCTCAACCTTATCGGCACGCTCGACTCGCCCACTTCCGGCGATGTCCTCTTCGAAGGCGGCAGCATCGCCGGTCTGAGGGAGCCGGCCCTCGCGAAATTCCGAAGCAAGGAAATCGGATTTGTCTTTCAGTCGCACATGCTCCTTCCCCAATGCACGGTGCTTGAGAACGTGTTGCTCCCCACGCTCGTGGATGAAGATGCGAGAGGATGCATGACCCGCGCAACGCACTTGCTCGAACGCGTCGGCTTGAGTTCGCGCATGCACGACTTGCCCGAGCGTCTGTCGGGCGGCGAGCGTCAGCGCGTGGCCGTCGTGCGCGCCCTCATCAACAGGCCTCGCCTGCTGCTTGCGGACGAGCCTACCGGCTCGCTCAATCAAAAGGGCGCTCACGAACTTGCTCAGCTTCTGCTTGAATTGAATCGCCAGGAGAAGATGGCCCTCATCGTCGTGACCCATTCCATGGACGTCGCTTCCCTCATGGATCGCGTGCTCGAATTGAAGGAAGGCGCGCTACGCGAGCCATGAACAGCCTTACGCTGATTGCGCGCAGTCTTCGCCACTTCAAACGCATGCACGCGGGACTGTTTCTGGGCACTGCGCTTGCCGCGAGCATCCTGACGGGCGCGCTGCTCGTCGGAGATTCCGCGGACTTCACGCTCCGCACGCATGCCCTCGCTAGGCTTGGCGGAATTCAACTGGCCGTGTTCACGGGCGAGCGCATGTTCTCGCAGTCACTTGCTATCGATCTCAAGGAGCGCGTTGGCGGGTCGCCGACTCGCGTCGGCGGGTCGCCGGCTCTCCTGCTGCGCGGCATGGCCATTCACCAAGACGCAACCACGGGCGAGCAAGTCCAAGCCAATCGCGTTCAAGTGGTCGGAGTCGGCGACGGCTTTTGGGAGTTTGCTCGCAAGCCAAAGAACGTGCTCGGCAAAGACGAGGCGGCAATCGATGAACGCCTTGCCGCGAAACTAAATGTCAAACCCGGCGACACGATCGCGTTGCGTATCGTGGTTCCAAGTCTATTGTCGCGCGATGCCCCGCTCTCCTCGCGCGAAGAGGATGCGGCCCGCCGCGTGAACGTACGTGTTGCCGCCGTACTGGACGATGCACACCTTGGACGCTTCTCTCTCACTGCGACGCAGGTTCCGCCCTACAATGTCTTCGTCCGCCTGGGCGATCTCCAAGCGCACGTGGATCAGCAAGAGCAGATCAACATGCTTCTCTGGGGGTCGAATCCAAACCAGGTAACTGCCCAGCACGCTCTCAAGAAAGTTTGGAAGCCCCAGTACAGCGGCCTACGTCTCCGGCGTGGCGAAGGCGGCGGCATCCAACTGGAAAGCAATCGCATTTTCGTCGATCAAGCCGTTGCCGATGCCGCCTTGGCCATGCCCGAAACGCAAGGTGTGCTCACCTATCTCGTAAACAAGATCGGCAAAGACGACCGCTTCACACCCTACTCGTTCATGACCGCCGGCGCATGCGTCGAAGGTTTCGCCGACGACGAAATCGCCATCAACTCATGGCTCGCCGAGACTCTCGCCGCGAAGGTAGGCGACCGCGTCACCGTGACGTACTACGAAGTCCTGCCGTCCAATGAATTCGTTGAGCGTTCCCGAGAATTCACGGTCCGCCGCATTATTCCCATCGAAGAGCTCGCCCTCGAAAAGAACCTCGTTCCGGAGTTCCCCGGGCTGAGTGACGTCGAGAGCTGCGCCGACTGGAAGATTGGCATGCCCATGGACGAAGCGATGCTGAGCGACAAGCCCAACGAGGCATACTGGAAGCAGCATCGGCAAACCCCCAAAGCCTTCGTCACGCTCCGCGCCGGACAAGCAATGTGGGGCAACCGGTTCGGTAACCTGACCGCCATTCGCTTCCTCGATCCATCCGCAACGGAAGAGGCTATCGAGACGGCGCTTGCCGAGAACGTAGACCCTGCATCCCTCGGGCTCACTGCCGAACGCGTGCTCCACAATGCTTTGAAAGCCGTGAACGAGG
>JBAZRU010000006.1:19459-26939 GCA_041662805.1 Candidatus Hydrogenedentales bacterium
CTCGGCGGACTTTTCCTCGGAATGAGCTTCTTCCTTCTCATCTCCGCGCTGATTCTCACCGCCCTCTTGTACGCGCTTGGCGTGCAGCAACGCGCCGGTGAACTCGGCCTCATGCTCGCGGTCGGTCTTGGACGCAACCGCGTCCGCGCACAGCTTCTCATCGAAGCGCTCGCCGTCTCCGTGCCCGCATCCGCCATCGGCGCGCTCCTTGGCCTCGCCTATGCCCAAGTACTCTTGGCGGGACTTGCACGCTATTGGTCCGGCGCGGTCGGCAACATCCCAATCCTGTTCCACGCGACGGTCTCGTCCGTGGCGACGGGCGCCTTCGCGACGATCCTCTGCGCCCTCGCCGTAACGCTACTCTGCTTGTGGCGTCTCATGCAGCGACCCGCGCGTGAATTGCTCCAAGGCGATTTCACGCAAGCCCGCCTCTCCGTGCGCTCCGGCAAGTTCGGCCGCATCGCCGCCGTCGTGGCCCTGATCGCCGCGGCCCTCACGACCCTCCTCACGTTCGCGACCAACGCAGCCGACGTATCCATGTCCTTCTTCTTGTCCGGGACGTTGGTGCTACTTGCAGGCATACTGATTGCTCGCGACATTCTTGTGCGCGCCGCGTTTCCGCGCGTCCATTCCATTCCTACGCCGTGGCGCCTTGCCATTTTGAATGCTTCCCGCCGACGCACACGCAGCTTGGGCATGGTCGCAACGCTCGCATCCGGATGTTTTCTCGTGCTCGCTGTTTCGTCCATGCAGAAGGACCCCGCCGCGAACGCGGATGAGGCGTGGTCAGGAACCGGCGGGTTCTCGCTCTATGCGGAAACGACCACGCCGCTCATCGATCCCAACGCGGTAAGCGCCGCGGTGCCCGGTCTCACGACAGTTGCCCTGCGTGTGCGCGACGGCGACGACGCCAGTTGCCTCAATCTCAATCACGCCCAGACGCCGCGCATCCTCGGAGTGAATCCTCGGGCCATGGCCGCTCTGGGAGCCTTCCTGCCGACCACAGATGACAAGCTTTGGGAGCGCCTTGATGCCGGCGGCGATGCGATCCCCGCATTCGCCGGCGACGCCAACACCGCCATGTGGGGCCTTAAGAAGAAGATTGGCGATACAATCGAAATAACGGACGACGCCGGGAAGAAGACGCAACTCAAACTCGTAGGTACCTTGCCTACGGCCCTCTCGGTGTTGCAGGGCACGGTCCTCGTATCGGACGCCTCATTTACGCGCCTGTGGCCTTCCGAGCAAGGGTTCCGTGCATTTTTGATCAAGACACCTGCCCCGCCGGCGCCTGAGTCGTTGCGCCAACTCCAGGCCGCTTTCTCGCGCGACGGCATGGAAGTGACCCCCACCGTCGAGCGCATGCGCATGTTCTATGCCGTCGAAAGCACCTACCTCAGCATGTTCCTCGCGTTAGGCGGGCTGGGTGTGCTGCTTGGCGCAACCGCTACCGGCATCGTCGTTATGCGCAACGTCTTCGAGCGCCGCCGCGAACTCGCGTTGATGCACGCGCTCGGGTTTGCACGGAACACCGTATTCAACCTGCTCCTCAGAGAGCACGTGCTTCTCTTACTTATGGGTATGACAATCGGTGTCGGCGCTGCGGCAGTAGCCATGGCCCCAACGGTTGCCGCCGCAAAATCCGGCGCGGGCACGCTCCTGCAAATTGTCGTCCCTCTCGGCGCGATGCTGCTGGCGCTACTCAGTATCTGGGCTGGCCTGACTCTCGCCCTGCGCAAGACAGGCGTGTCCGCCCTGCGCGCGGAATGACGCCTGGATGCGGCACCCCCAGGAGCGAAGAAATCCGTGCGTTGGACAGGCAAAAGAAGGTATCATCTCCCCTCGCGAAACTAACAAGGCGAAGGATGCACACCGCATGAAACGCTCTGGATTCACTTTGATCGAATTGCTGGTTGTAATCGCCATCATCGGCATACTCGCGGCGATACTGCTGCCCGCGCTGGCGCGTGCGCGCGAAGCCGCGCGGCGGGCAAGCTGCCAGAACAATCTGAAGCAGATGGGGCTCGTCTTTAAGATGTACGCCAACGAATCGAAGGGCGAGAAACTTCCGCCGGTTCAAGGCGTCGCCGAGTACTTCACGGACGGCTCGGGCGGGCTGCCCTCGGGCTGCGGCGCAGAACTCTCCTCCGAGTTGTCTCCGCGCATCACGGCCATCTACCCCGAATACCTGACCGACTGGGGCGTGCTCATCTGTCCTTCCGCTCCGAATTCCACCGGCGACACGGCCACGACGCTCGCGCTCATCCTCGACGGCTGCCCCTACGAAGGCCTCGCGGACAACGGCGACTCTTCCTATCACTACAACGGATTCCTGCTCGACCAATGCGACGGCGACGACACGATGAACACGTCCATGCTCCCGGGAGCCGCGCAGCAGATGGTGGAGATGCTTATCCCGTTGGCGACCGTGGGCGCGTTCGGCGCGGCGGACCTGGGCGCAACCGGCGGCGCGGCCGCGCGCAGCGCGCTCGACAGCGATGTCGGCGTCACGTCTCCCTTCGGCAACGGCGGCGGCTCGACCGTCTATCGCCTGCGCGAAGGCATCGAACGTTTTCTCATCAGCGACATCAACAATCCCGCCGAGGGCGCGAAGGCGCAGTCGGACGTGGCTGTCCTCTGGGATTCGGTCAGCCTCGACTCAACCACGGATGCGACGTTCAACCACCTGCCCGGCGGATCCAACGTCCTGTATTTCGACGGGCACGTGACCTTCCTCAAATATGAGAAGGATGGCGCGTTCCCCGCAAACGGCCCCTACGCCACCGTAGTCGTCTCGGGACTGTAGCCGCAGCCGATACGATAAGGACTCAGTCCCTCGGGACAAACACGGTGGTCGTTGCGCCCGGCGCAAGCCGATAGCGCTTCAGTCCGAGCGGATGCTCGGGAGTCAATTCCGCGAGTTCCGGCTTGGCCGATGCGTTCAGCAGGAGTTCGCCCTCGCATCCCGACGGCAACGAAATCGTTACCCGGTGGCCGCCGTCCTCCGGAACCGCGGCGAAGGGAATGGGGCCGCGCGCCGTCTGCGCGGTCAACTCGAGCGCACCCAAATCCGCCAACTGCGGGCGAATCGTGCAGGTGGCAAACCCGGGCGAGGTGGGGCGTATCCCCGCGATGTCCATGTACAGCGCGTACGCAGGCAGCACCGGACAGTGACTCCAGGACTTGGTACTATCTGCGTTGGCCGTCCAGTTCTCCTGCAACGAGTTGTTTAACAGAACCGAAGGCATCGTGGCCCAACGTTCGCGCCATTCCTTCAAGATCACCTCGGTGCGGCCCAATGCCGCCAATGCCCAACAACGCCAATATGCATTGGCCGGATACGACAGCCCCATCTCCGGCGGACAATCCACCAACGCCTTCAGGGCCCCTTCCGTGTTGCCGCCCGGGCATTGCCCAAACAGAATCGATGTCGCCAGCGAACGGTCGCAGAGACGCACCTCGTTCTCCTCGCCCTGCCACGGAAGGTTCGCTTCGAAGCGTCCCCGCTCCGCATTCCAATAGCGCGCAATCGTCGCCTTCAAGAGGCGGTCGCCAAGCTGTTCGAAATGCGCAGCCTTGTCCTCGTCGTTCATGGCGCGGCACAGCGGTGCAAGGGCATTCGAAAACATCGCCGCCGCATACAAGTTAAATGCGCACTGCTTGTGACGCGGCAGCTTGTAGGCGTCGTGGTCAATCCACACCGTCGGGATGCCCAGGTTCTCGACCGGCAGCAGGCCGTTCGTGTCGGGCAGCGTCTCCAAGTAACTCGCGAATCGCAGCAAACGCGGATACGGTTCGCGTACGCCGTCCAGGTCGCCCGAATACAGGTAGTGCCACCAACAGTCGAAATTGAACCCAACCCCGTGATCGAGCAGCGGACCCCAGTACGCCCCGTCGATCTGCTTCTGCATTACGCGCGCCAACCGGTCGAACGCCGGCCAGCAATCCATGAAATACCCCTCCGGCGTTTGCCCCTCGCTGAACGTGCGCAGATACCGCCGCGCCAGCAAATTGTCTCCCAGCGCATAGCGGGCCACGAAGATCTGTGGGCCGCAGTCGCCGCTATATTGCTGCCGCTCGCGTCCCATTCCGTCGACGAAGGTCTCGATGCCGCTGTTGTATACGGTGTTGATGCTCGCGTCGAACAGCCGCTGCAAGGCAGGCTCGTCGCACGCGATACGCGGCTTCACCGGCCATGGATAGGTACGCCGCCGCACACCCACCTCGCGGATCGTCACCGGACGCGATGCATTGCGGACGTGCAATTGTACCCATCGCACGCTCTCGTAATCGAACGTCTCGAAGCGGTTCAAACCCTCGCGGCAGATGAAGCGCGTCCACGCGTAGAAATGCGTGTCGAGCCATGCCGGTCCCTTCACGGGATCGTGAGACTCCTGCACCATGAGTTCGATGATCGTCCCCTCGGGAGCGTCGATGGTGAAGAACGGCCATCCAACAATTTGCTCTTCAAACTCGAAGGTGCCGAACATGCCTTCGCGCGCGCTTGGCGTCGCAGGCAATTCCCAACCATCGCCCCGAGCTGTAGCAACATCCGCGCGCTCGATGGTGAATGAATTCGCCATCCGCATCTCGAACCAGTCATTGGGGTCGCGCAGCCATGTAACGCGTCCCGCTTCCGACAATCGCTTGGCGAGCGTCGGCGTCTCGCGCACGGCAGGGATTTGCCGCGCCCGCAGCGAACTCTTCTCGGGATTCGCCCGATCAATCAAGTCGTTGCTTTCGTGCCGGCCGCACGCCGCGGGCTTGTCGGGAGGGCAATCGATGATCGCGGCCTGCATCCATTCGCCATCGGGCTCGTACTCCGGGGCGTCCCATCCTTCCGGGCGCAGGCGCGCATCGAACTCTTCCTGCAGCGCGCGCAGGTACCATCGCTTGTATTGCCCCGGACGGTGCGCCCGATCGAGCCTCGCTTGCCACGATTCATCGGACACGACATGCTCGATGCGTCCGTCTTTGAATTCCATCACCGCGTGAAAAATGAAGCCCGGCTTGCCCGCGGGCCAGGTACCGTCGCCCAGTCCATAGAACAACACTTCGGCCCCGATTGTATTCTTGCCCGGCTTGAACAGCGCCGTCACGTCGCAGGGATCAACATCCAGTTGACGCGGATCGCACGGCGCAGGCCCCCACTGCACGCGTTGTCCGTTTACGGACAGAAGGTACCGGCTGTCTCCGGTGACCCATGCCCGCACACGCACCGGCATTTCACCCAACACAACCTCGCGCCGAAACAGGACGAATGTATTCGAAAGCGTTCGTTCACACGGCAGCCAAATCCAACGCGCGGGCTCCATGGTCATTGGCGTGGGTTGCCCCGCCGCTTCGGGGACCACTTCCCGTTGTTGGTTCAATTCGAGTACCGTCATCGCTTTCTTCTCCTCGGCCGACGATGCAGGTCCAGTCAATATCATCGCTCCCGTCATCGCCAATGCAAGTATCGCCGATTCTGCTTTCATGCGTTCGCCTCCTTCATATCGAAATGCAGCCAGGCGCCGGCATTTCACTGTAAGTGCCGCGCTTCGAGGAGACACGCGCGCGCTGCTTTCGATTACTCTCGGGGATTCCCAATCTCCGAATAGGGGAAGATATCCCGCACCAGCACGGGCACGTCCATCTCGGGCCCCAGCTTCCATAATTCTTCGCCGCGCGTACCGTCATCGGCAACAAAGAAAACAACTTCTCCAACTTGGGTGATGCTATGCGCGTCTGACGACCCGAGTTCCGTTAGCGTGCCACGCAGCATGATCCTGTTATTTCCAGAGGTTCGATCCACGACAAACAGGTCACGTTCGCCCACCCTCTCCGGTGTGGTAGCGCCTACGAAAGCAAATATCTTTTCTCGAAGAAAGCAACATTCCGACGAAGTCAGCGGATAGCCCGCGTGTCCAATGGAGTCGACTTGTGTGATGACCCCGGTCCCCTTGAGGGTACCATCCGACTCCCAAAGCACGCGTCCGTGTTGAGGATGGTCTGCTACGAATAGAAAGGCCGTTTGGCTCGCCGCCAACAAGACGGGGCTTGCGCTTGCCGGTCCCGGAAAGCAGTCGGCGACCAGACTTGTTCCTTCTATCGTCCCGTCTGTCTTCCACAATTCCGAACCGGTTTCAATTGTGTACGCGACGAATAGCGTAAGGTTGCCGAAATCGATTGTTCTGTGTGGGCTCCGAGTGCCGCCCGGCGGATGGATCGCTATCACGAGACGCGCTGGCAAATCACCGCCCGCATGCGCATCGGATGCAGGGGCGGTCGCAGGCACTTGAAGCGCCGTGCGGATGTCCGTCGGTGTCACCACCGGCTCCAGTAGATGCGGCAGATTGTTAACCGCGCGAATCGTCCAAAGTGCGCGCGCGCCTTTGGAATTGACCACGTAGTAATAGACCCTGCCGCGAAGTTCAAATAGTTCCTCGACATGCCCCCCCGAAAGTGCCGGCGTCGAAGCCGTAAGCGAAGTCGTCCCCGCCTGATGCCCATCCGTGCGCCACAGCGCATCGGCGTGGGTGTCGTCATCGGCGACAAAGTACACGACGTCTCCAGACGCCAGGGACATGCGCGGATTGGAGTCGACAGGTCCTCCGAGAATATCCTTCACGAGTACGGTGCCTCCGCTCGTACCGTCCGTGCGCCACAATTCGCGCCCGCTCTCCGGACTCTTCGCGCTGAACAGCAACCCCGCACCCAGTCTGACGAATCCCTCGGGCCTAGAGTCCGCGGGACCTGGGTAAATGTCGCGCACGAGCAAGGTGCCATCGGACGAGGCATCGCTCACCCACAACTCGTCCCCGTGTTCCCGTTCGCCGGCCGCAAACAATAGCTTGGTGTCCAAGGCGGTCAGGTCGTGGGGACTTGAGGACGGGCTCGTCTGCGTGCGATGTTTTCGAATGTCCGCCACAAGCACCGTTCCAGACGCCGTTCCATCGGTACCCCAGAGTTCTTCGCCGTGTGAGCCGTCACTGCAGGTGAACAGCAGCCGCTGATTCTTGAGGTTCGTCAAGTTGTCCGGTCCAGACGACACAGGTCCAGGGACAATGTCGACCAACAGCTTCGTCTCTTCGCTCGTGCCGTTTGTTCGGAATACTTCCTCCCCAAAGTCGGGAGAATCCGCGCAGAGGTATAGCATTCCCTGAAACTCGACTAGGCTCCACGGTTCGCTTCCCACCGTGCCTGGAAATATGTCGGCCACGAGCGTAGTCCCTTCGGAAGTCCCGTCGCTGGACCAAAGCTCGATTCCATGCTCCCTATCATTCGCACAGAAATACGTTCGCGACCCGGCTTCTACAAAATAGTGAGGATCGCTGCCGCCCGACCCGGGACAGATGTCTTTCACCAACCTCGTGCCCTCTGGCGTGCCATCGGTTATCCAGAGCTCATTGCCGCGCTCGCCATCGTTGGCCTGAAACCATGCCCGGTTTCCGATGACCGTCAGCGGTCCCATCTCAGAAGACGCCGGGCCAGGCCACAT
>JBAZRU010000007.1:0-26918 GCA_041662805.1 Candidatus Hydrogenedentales bacterium
GTGATTCTGTTGCATTGGAGTCTTCTTGCGATGGCGGGGTGGAGTTTCAGCGGCTGGCTGCCGACGTATTTGAAGGAACACTTCAACATGGGCCAGGGGGCCGCGGGCATCTCGGCGACGGCCTATCTACAGGTCGCGGCGTTTGTGGGAATTCTCGTCGGCGGCGCGTGGGCCGATGCGTGGAACAAGACCAACGTGCGCGGGCGTATTCTGGTGCCGTGCATCGGGTTGGTCGTCGCGGGCCCGGCGTTGTTCATGGCCTCCTCGACGAGCGTCCTCATGATCGCGATTGCGGGGCTGCTCGTCTACGGCTTGTCGCGGGGATTCACAGACTCGAACATGATGCCGATCCTGTGTCAGGTGGCCGACCCGCGTTACCGCGCGACGGGTTACGGCTTCATGAACTTCTGCAGTTGTACCGTCGGGGGCATCATGATCTATGTGGGCGGATGGCTGAGAGATCATGACGTGAGCATCGGACTCGTGTTTCAGGTGTCCGCGGTGGGCTTGTTCCTCGGGGGGCTGATGCTGCTGTTGATCAAACCGCGCCGGGACGTGGAAGCGGGATAGCGGCGGTTTGATGAGAAGGCCGCCCATCGGTGGTGACCGATGGACGGCATGGACGTTGTGGACGTTGTGGACGTTGTGGACGTTGTGGACGTTGTGGACGGTGTGGACGGTGTGGACATTGTGGACAGTGTGGACGAAGAGAGTCCTGAACACTGCCTCCCCTCTACTTCCTTTGCAGAGTCACTCCCCTACTTTTTCCAGATGCAGCGGTAGTTGAACCGCCGGTTCGGGGCGCTGTCGCCGTCGGTGCAGAGGGAGATGGCGTCCTTCAGATCGGCGGGGTTGTCGCACCAGTGGAAGTCGAACGCGAGCGCATCGCCGTTGAGTTCGAGCGATTTGCGGGGGACGGCGATCTCGATGCCTTTGCCTGCATACCGGTACGCGAGCTGCTCGCGCTCGACCCAGGGGTTCTCGGCGGAATTGGCGTCGGCGCGCATTAGGGTGGTGGCCTTATCGTCCTGGATCTTCTTGTCGATCAGGAAATCGTAGCCGTTCCAGCCGGTGTCGTGGTTCTTGTCGGCATCAATCAACAGCAGCATCCAGTTCGGGCCGGTGTGCGGCGTGAGTGGCGCATTCGTCTCCGCGTAGAAATACACGTTGGTGTCGTCGACGGCGACTTTGCAGGTGACGATGTCGTTCCGTCCGGACGTGTTCGTGTAGTGCAGGCCGCCGTAGCCTTTGTAATCGCGGTGGGTGACGTCGCCGATGGTGTCGCGGTATTCGACGGTGACGGGTGCCCAATCGGCGAAATCGCCGTCAATGGAGATCGCGTTCGCACCGCTTAGTTCGGGCATGGGGCGGACGCCTTTATAGCGGCGGATGTTCTGGGCCATTTGCATGTAGTAATTGTCGGTGTATCCGCCTTTCATCGGCTGGACGGTGCGGTTGAACTCGGAGTTGTATTGGTCGATGAAGCGGTAGTTGACGTCACGGCGCATGAACGAGAAGGTCTTGCCTTCTTCGGACGGGTATTTGCCCGCGCTCCATTCGTTCCAGTCGTTGATGTAGAGGAACTGCGGGTCGGCTTTAAGGGCCTCTTCCCAGCGATCCTGGAAGTAGATGCCGTAACCTTCGGGGTTGGCGACGGTTTTGCCGAGCCACGGCACGTGGGTCGGCACGGGCAAATCGTATTCGTTCAACTGCGGCTCTTCGTGTTCGCGGGTCCACGATTTGCCGATGAGGTGGACGGGGTGTTGCGCGGGCGTGACAGCGGCCTCTTCTTTGGTTCCGTTGTGCGTGGAGAGCAGAGCGCCGAGGTCAAGGCCTTGAACGCGCTTGTCGCCCATGTCGTAGCCGAAACTCCAATTGTCTTCCGTGCCGATAAAGCGATTTCCGCCCCACTCGTAATACCCCCACCACATCGTGCGCAGAGTGAAGAAGTCTTTCACTTCCTTCGTGTAGTCGGCGTAGAACTCTTCGGTGTACGCGGGATCGCCGTAGTGCGGATGGTTGGTGTCGGTCTTGGCGGCCGGGTCGTAGTGCAGGTTAGGATGCTGGCCGATCTTGCCGTTGGAATCCCACGAAGGAGTGCCGTTATAGAGCAGCAACGGCTTGCCGTCCCAGTAGAACCAGAGGTCTTTGTACTTCTCGGCCTTGTAGATACGTTCGTAGAGGTCTTGCACGACGGTAATGCAGGGGCCGTTGAAGGCCCAGAACAGGAATTGCGGCACCTTGTTTCCTTCGGCTTTCATCTTCTGCATGGTTGGGAAGAGGACATCCCACTCGTCCCAATAGCGCACGGCGTTGGTGACATCCATCACGAGGACATCCACGCCTGCGTCGGCGAGCATGGAGATGTCTTTCCGGATCACGTATTCGTCTCTGCTGAGAAAGTAGCCGAGTTCCGGTTCGCCCCAATGGTAGGAGCCTTCGGTCCAGAGAGGATGCTTGCCGTCGAGGCGGGCATTGGGATCGGCTGCGAGCACCTTCGTCACGTCGGCGGAATAGGGGCTCTTCATGTTGGCGAGACCGTCGCCGTGCCAGGTGATGTAGAAGATGCCGACCACGCGGCGCTGGCCTTCCTTAACGGGGCCTGCAGCGGAGAGATCGGGCATGGTCCTGCCGAGTGCGTCGGTGGCCACCCACGTGTCGGGATAGAGGTCGCGATACGTGGGGTCATCGGCGTAGGCGGCCACGACGATGAAGAGGCTAATCAACGGAAGGGCGAGTGAGCACTTTCGCATGAGAAACTCCAATGCAATGGGATGGCCGTGCGTGCGTGGCCGACGGCGTCATCCCCTTTGAAGAAGTTGAACCAATGTCGCGACGGTCCTGGCGGACAGCGAACTATAGCATAGCAACAGAAAAGACGGCTCGCGTGGGGGAAGAAGGGAACCACGAAATACTCCGACCACTCGGCGCGGAACAGCCGCAACCAAAAGAGACTCAACCACGAAACAGACGAAACACACGAAAAGATGAGAATTCAGTCACGGAATTGCCACCGATACGTACCGATGAATGCCGAGAATTGCACAATTAAGCGGGAAGAGCTTCAAGCCACGGGGAACACTGGGACCACGGGGAATACAGACAGAACTCGACGGGAGAGCACGCGCAATTTCTTCGTAAGCAAACAAGAAAGCGGCGGATTGTAGAATGGGGGTCTCGATACGGAACGATTCCGATGGCAATGGTGCGGTCCGCAGGCGTCTGGAAAGGGGTAGGGCGGTTTCGCCGAAAGCGCCTCTTCGAGTGGACTTCGGTCACCTGCGGACGTTTCGGCGAAACGTCCCTACCAGGTGGCTGGTTGTCCTGCGGACGTTTCGGCGAAACGTCCCTACCTTTGCGATTAGTACTGCGTTCCCACGACAGCGCCGTCGGCATTCTGCGAGGGGAGCGCGCTATGGATTTTGAGGGTGCCGTCGTCTTCCGCGAAGACGTACCATGCGGTACCGTTCGGGGAGACCAATTTTAGGCATCCAGGGGCGATGCCTCCGGCCCCGTTCACTGCCGCGACGATGCCGCGCGTTGTGGCCTGAACGCCGGCGACCACGTCGCCGCCGCGCACGGCGATGTCGCCGGTGAGCCGGAGGTTTCCGTTAACGTCGAGGGCCTCGGCGGGGTCGGTGGTGTTGATTCCGACGCGGTTGTTGCAGTTGACGACGAGGGGGATGGCGTTGAGCGCGCCGCCGTTGATTCCGCTGTTGCTGCGAACGGCGAAGGCGTCGCGCACGTCATTGCCCGCGATATCGACACAGAGGTGGCCGGTTTGGCGGTTGCCGATGGCTCCGCTGTTGATGGTGGTTCCGGGATTCAGATGGGCAACGCTGATGTTCGGGAGAATGAACATGGGGCCGCTGGCTCCGGACTCGTCGAGCCGGAGCACCGTGGTCCCTTTTGCGGTGATAGAGCCGGTCGCGGGCGTTGCGGGCGCTCCCGCAATCACGATGGTGAACGTGTTCGCGTCCACGACGGTGACCTGAAACGTGCCGTTGTATTCCTGCTGGCCCGCTCCGGCAATCGTCACGAAATCTCCCGTCGCGAAGCCGTGGGCGTTGGCGACCACCGTCGCGGTCGTACCCACGCGTGTGAGTGACGAAACGGCGCGCGAGGATGGGGCCGCCTGCACAAGCACGGTGGCGCCTCCGGGAACAGCTCCGATGCCCAGCGCGCCGCATACATGCACGTCGGGCGAGCCTTTTGCGATCTCGATGGCATTCACGGGGGTGGTGCTGCCTTGCCGCGTGCCGAGGAAGAGTTTCGCATCGGACCCGGAGAATCGCACCGAGGCCCCGTTGTTGGTGTCGGCCTGGTTGAGATCGAGCGACGCCGTGTTTGACGCGCCCGCGGTTACGGAAATGTGGTGGCCGGAAGCTTCGTTCAGGCCAATCGAGACATCGCCGTTCACGACGAGGTCGCCGTTGGTCGCGATGTCGCCGTCCTTCTCGAAATCCGCGCCGCCGTTGACGGGGTCGCCGTACCCGCCTCCGATGCGCAATTCTTCCAAATACCTTGGGTTTGTTCCCGTTGCCATGGTCGTTCTCCTGAGGTTGTTGTGTGACCGTAAGTGGGAAGGCCGAGGCGTTGTGCCGTAAACCTCCTATATATAGGTGCATTTTGTTGCACTCCCCGAGGGGGTAAGCGGGGGGGGCGGGCACGGACGACACAGAGACTGAGCGAAGAGGGTAGGAGCCGGTGCGAATGGGGAGATCTTGGAGGCGGAACGATTTCGGGCCCGTGCGCAGGGGGACTGCCACACGGGCCCGCAGGGAAAAAGGGAACCAGTCGGTTTACCCTATCGGCCGATAAAGGGCGCTATCCGCGTCTCCCACTCCTCCATCTTCATGTTCTCGACATGACCGTCAAGGAATAGAATGTTTCGGCGCGCCTCCGCTTCGCCCGGGATGTCGCGATTGTCGGCAACCATCGGGATTTCCGACTGGAGCTTTGGAATCGCCGACGGAATCTCCACGGTGGACAGGTCCACACCCACGAGATTCGGATCGCCGGAAACCGCCGCGCCAATCTCCAAAAGCTCGTTTTGCGAACGCGCAGGGAAGAAGTACACGTACGACAAGGTACCCTCTTCGTCCCACGGCGAGGTCAGCACGTTTATGTCGGTCAGGTACTCGGGATACACGGTCAACCATCCCGGGGGGGTGCACTCGAACCGGTGCTCGTTCTGGTACATCTTGATGACCAACCCGAGTTGCTTCAGGTTGTTCTGGTCGGAGGCCCTCATCGCGTTTTGCGCGGCTTGAGGCACGGGCCCTGCCGACGGCACAGACTCGTCCGTCACACGCACGCCGCCCATCACCGTCAGGGTAGCGCTGATCTTCTCTCCCGGATAGGCAACTTCCAGAATCATTGGCGCGATCGGCAGGTCGCGGCCATACGCCTTGCGCAAGGACTGCTCGTGCGCCAGCATCTGTTGCGACATAACGGCCAGCGTATCGCTATAGGCAGGTTCTTTGTGCAAGGACACGTCAAAGAGCGACAGTCCCGCGTGGTATGTAATTCTGCGTTCCGGTGTGCTTGCATACATCGCCTCGTCCGCATAGTCGGGAACAAGCGCCGCTAACGACGGCGGCATCACCGAGTTGTTGGCTTCCGCATACGATTTCAGCGGCGGATACATTGCCTGGACTTCGTCACGGATTTGGGCCTTCAGCTTCTCTCGCTGGGCCGCCGCGAGGAGCGCGCTGGGGTCCATCTTTTCGCCGGTTGCGGTGTACTGTGTGGGCTGTTCCGAGCCATCGACGCGCGTCACGATCGCGTCCGCGGACATGCTCTTTCCGTCCGGCGCGACGGTTCCTTCGATGTCCCAGCGTTCTACTTCGGTTGCTCGAGCCATCGTGAAGCGCAGCCCGGTCAGGGTGCCGCTTACTGCTTCGGCATTGGGCTCGTCAACCGGCTTCATCGTGATTGTGGTTCCTTCGACCTTAATCACCGCAACGAATTCATCTGCCCTCTCCCCTCCCTCTTTCACGGTCACTTTCCACACGCCCGACATATCGGGGGCGCTTGGCGTCGAAACCGCACCTTTGGTGAGGGTCTGGTCGACGCCGTTGTTGTCGAACACGACCTCGCCCTGCCGGATTTCCTTTACGAAGACGCCGGGGGCGACTTCCGTTCCGATCCCCGCGACCGCTTGCTTGCCGGTTTCGGTCGATACCAGCACGGCTGTGGGCGTTCCGCCGGCAACCGTGCCCGCGAGCGTGAACGGCAGCGGCTTTGTCTCTTCAAGAGGCTGCGTGTCTTGCGCGACTTTCATCGGATCGGGAACGGCAAGCTCCGGTGGAGTCACGGCCAATTCACGCTGCTCCATCTCCTGATTCTGCGGCAGATGAATGGCCATCGGCGTGCTGGGCGGCTGTTGCGGACCTCGCATCCACAGATACCCGAGAGCAACCGCAAGCAGGCTCGCCGCCACCGCGACCAGGGCGACGCGCCAACGGCGCGGCATCCGTTCGGTCCGCGTCGATGCGACGTCGTCCTGTCGAATTCGACCCATGACCCGTGCGTGCAGGTCCATGGGGGGTGCATAAGCTGTCGACATAGCAATAACCCTCCGCATGCGCTGGAGTTCTTCGGCGCAAGCCGGACACTCCCTGGCGTGCGTTTCAAAGTCTTCTCGTTCCGTTTCGCTCAGCTCGTTGTCGAGATACGCGGAGACGCGCACGAGATCACATCCCATGACTTCGTCCTCCGACATACTGGCCGTCCCGGTCAAGCAGGGTAGCCAGACGTTTGCGGGCACGATGAATGCCCACTTTTACCTCATCGAGGGAGATGTCGAGAACCCCGGCGATTTCGGCGTAAGTCAACTCGCCGTACGACCGCAACATCCATGCGGCCCGCTGTTTCTCGGGCAACTCCTGGACTGCGCGCTCAACCTGTTCGCGCACCAACGATGCTTCGGCGCTCCGGTACGCTTCGGCCGGGTGTGCCTCGGAAACGGGCTGCACCCCGCGGCGCCTGCGGTGGGCGTCTACCGCCAGGTTGTGGGCGATGCCGAACGCGAGCGACCGGGTAGACCCGGGGTCGTCCCGCAGGCGGCGTTCCTTCGCCAAGCGATAGACACGCAGCAACGTTTCCTGCACGATGTCCTGGGCGTCGTGGACGTTACGAACCATCCCATAGGCATACCCATAGAGCGGGCGTTCCAGCTTGGTGCACCATAACTCGAACGCCTTCGGATCGCCTCGGGACACGGCCCGCATGAGCTCCTGGTCGGTCCCATCCACGCTTACCGTTCCTCCGACCATCGTTGCGCAGGGTATACGCAGGGTGTTGGGTTTGGTTACAGGGCCAGATGCTTGGCATAACACTCGTGACTACGATGACGCTTGGGGCCGGGAGCGATCACGGTGATTCGGGACGGACACGGACGGGCACGGACAGGCACGAACGGGCGAGGACGGACAAAGTGGTCCGCGTGGGTCCGTGAGCGTCCGTGCGAGTCCGTGCGAGTCCGTGCGAGTCCGTGTGCTCCCCTCTCATGCAACTCTTCCTGTTCTTCGGGGATTCATTTGGCAGGTTGTGTTAAGTAGTAGAAGCCTAGCCCAATACGTCAAGGGGAGTTCCCTGCCATGCGCGCTCTACGCCTGTGTCTCGTTGTGCTGGTCGCACTGACAGCCGTCAATTGCGCCACCAAAGACAAAATGGCCACTACCAGTCCATCTCTCGCTCCGGCGATGGCTCCGCCACCTCCGCCGCCACCGTCACCCCCGCCTCCCCCTGCTCCTGCGATGAGGGTGTCGAAAGCGGAGGCGCCTCCGGCTTCTATCCCCAACGTACAAGCCGTCCAGCCTCCCATCAATACGGAAAGCTATGACCACGTCACGGACAACGGCTTCCTCGCCGTCGGCCAGAATCCGCTGTCGACATTTTCCATCGACGTCGATACGGCCTCCTACTCCGTCGTGCGTCGCTTTCTCAATGACGGCCAGTTGCCTCCGGAGGATGCGGTACGCATTGAAGGGTTGATCAACTACTTCCCGTATACCTACGAAGGCCCTTCCGATGAGAAGCCTTTCGCGGCGAATATCGAGCTTGCGAAATGCCCGTGGCAACCTGCTCACCGTCTCGCGCGCGTCGGCATCAAGGCCAAAGACGTGTCCGCGAAGCAGCGGCCTGCCGCGAACTTGGTCTTTCTCATCGATGTCTCCGGTTCCATGCGCCCCGAGAACAAGCTGCCGCTCGTGCAACGGTCCCTGGCGTTGCTCGTCGAGCGCATGAAGAACGAAGACCGCGTGGCCATCGCCGTGTACGCCGGGGCGTCGGGCCTCGTTTTGTCGTCGACACCCGGCACGGAGCGGGAGGCCATCCGGCGCGCGATCGCACAGCTTGAAGCGGGCGGTTCCACGAACGGTGGCGAGGGCATTCAACTCGCGTATCGCATCGCGCAGGAGTCTTTCGTCGAAGGCGGAATCAACCGCGTCATCCTTGCCACGGACGGCGACTTCAATGTGGGGGTCACGAACCAGGAGGAGTTGATCGCGCTCGTCGAGCAGAAGGCGAAGGGCGGCGTTTTCCTGAGCGTGCTAGGTTATGGCATGGGCAACTACAAGGATTCCACGCTGGAGAAGCTCGCCGACAAAGGCAATGGCAATTACGCGTACATCGACACGTTCAACGAGGCCCGCAAGGCTCTTGTCGACCAGATGGCCGGAACGCTCATGACCGTGGCCAAGGATGTGAAGCTCCAGATCGAATTCAATCCCGCGCAGGTGAGCGCGTACCGCCTGATCGGCTACGAGAACCGTTTGCTCGAGAAGGAAGACTTCAACGACGACAAGAAGGACGCCGGCGATATCGGCGCGGGCCACACGGTCACAGCGCTGTATGAACTTGTGCCGGCCGGCGTGACGCCCCCGGCCCCGCAAGTCGATCCACTCAAGTACCAGGCGCCACTTCCGTCGGCCGAGGCGACGGGAAGCCGCGAATTGTTCACGCTGAAGATTCGGTATAAGCAGCCCGACGGCGATACGAGCCAACTCCTGCAGTTCGCCGTCGAGGGCGAGGGCAAACCCATCGCGCAGGCATCGCCCGACCTGCGGTTTGCCGCGTCCGTCGCGGAGTGGGGCATGATCCTGCGCAATTCGCCCCACAAGGGCGTGAGTTCCTTTGACTCGGCCTACTCCCTTGCCTCCGGCTCCGTCGGCAAGGATGACGAGGGCTACCGCTCCGAGTTCCTCGGCCTTGTGAAGAAGGCCCGTTCCTTGTCGCCCGAGGCGGATAAGGGCACGGGGATCCGCGAGTAGTCCTTCAACCCCAGCCCCCCCAACGACCCAAGGCGGCAGACTCCCACCCCTGGCAGTCTGCCGCCACCCCTGTTTTTGGAGGTGGTCGAAAAGGTCTGTGGAAATCGGGGAGAATGTGGACGGAGTGGACCAAGTGGACGGAGTGGACGGCAATGACCTGAAGGACCGCCTCTTGGGTGGGGCGCTTTCTTGGGTAGGGCGCTTTCTTGATAGGGCGGTCTATTGGTAGGGCAGTTTCGCCGAAAGCGCCTATTTGCCCATTCTTGAGATCTTCGGTTGTCACCGGACGTTTCGGCGAAACGTCCCTACCTGGACAGGGGAAACATGAAGAAGCGAATCCTTGGAAGAACCGGACTAGAAGTGGGCGAGCTGTCTTTGGGGGCGGCGTTCGTCACGGGGGGGCCAGAGGGAGTGGACGGGGCGCTCCCTGTCGTGCGTCGTGCGCTTGAGCTGGGAATGAATCTGGCCGACACGTCGGCCGATTACGGTGACAGCGAGGAGGCCTTGGGGAATGCGCTGCACACGATTGGCAAGCCGTGCATCGTCTCCACAAAACTGGGGCCGCGCGCGGGGAAGCCTTTCGACCCGAAAGACAAGGCGTGCCTTCGCCGGATCTTCGAAGAGAGTCTTGCGCTGTTGCACCGGGACGCGATCGACATCCTGATGATTCACGAACCGGACCGGCCCGGGGAGTTCGATTGGTACAACGACGGCGTCCGTTTCGAGGGCCCGGTCGTCGACTTGTTGCAGGAACTGAAGCAGGAGGGCCTCATCAGGTACACCGGCCTCGGCGGGACAACCGCGTATCCCCTGGCGCGCATCATGGCCACGGGGCAGTACGACATTGTGCTGACCGCGTTCAACAGCAGTCCGTTGTGGCGCGAGGCGGAGATTGCCGTGTTGCCGGAGGCGCGAAAGCAGAACATGGGCGTCTTTCTTGCCTCGCCCACGCAACAGGGCTGGCTTGCGCGGCGCTACGACAAGGAGATCGCGGATGGGGCGCTGTTTTTGAGTCCCCCGCGCCGGGCGCAGTTCAAGGCGCTTTACGAGTTGTGCGACGACTGCGCCATCGAGATACCGGTGTTCTGTCTCCGGTGGGCGCTCGGCGTGCCGGGGGTCGCCAGCGTGTTGACGGGTCCGCGCACGGTGGCCCAGCTTGAGCAGAACATCCAGGCCGTGGAACAGGGCCCGCTGCCGGCCGACGTCTCCAAGCGTGTCGATGAGATCGCAGCCATGGTGCCGTTCCGTCCATACGACGAGCCTGTTGAGTGTGCTTTTGGCAAGCCGGATTACTGGGGGCCGGGCCCCGCATAGGGCGGAGAGATTCCTGATGCGACGAGTGTAGTCAATAGGGGAAGCACAGGGGGTGCGATTTAATCAATCGATTATACTATTTATACAAATTGGATGATGATCGAATTCCACGGACAATTGGCCGCCTTGAATAGGGGAATATCGGCCTTGATATTTAATCGATTAAATGATATAATAGCCTTAATCAGATGACCTAATTGGTGGTTCATGGCAAGAGCAGACCGGAAAAACTCAATCCTAAATGCCGCCGAGGAGCTTTTCGCTGTCCACGGCTATGAAGGGACGTCGACGCGGGCGATTGCAGAGCGCGCGGGCGCGAACATGGCCCTCCTCGCCTATTACTTTGGGTCCAAGGAAGGCGTCTTCGAGGCCGTGGTTGCGCGCCGGGCTTCCGCGCTTTCGGAGCGAATCCGGGCGCTGGCGGAAACGGACGAAGCGCCATGGCATCGGCTGAACCGGTTTGTCGAGCAAGTGGTTAAGTTTCTGGTGGCCGAGCATCCCGATTTCGGACGCATTCTGCTGCGGGAATCCACCGCGCCGGTTGGAGGCAGGCAGAGCCGGTCGCCGCTCCGGGCATCCACCCGGTCCCTGCGGGAAGTCCTGATACAGATCCAGGCTGCAGGCCGGGCTGCGGGCGAGTTCAAGTATGTCGATGTCGACCTCAGCCTCAACATGCTGCTGGGCTTGGCGCTTGTGTCGGTCGCGGAGGCTTCCGCGCAAAGCCCGTCCGAATCGTCCACTCTGAGCCGGCGCGTGACGGAACTTGCCACGGCTGCATTTGCGGGCCTTTTGGCGCGGGTGGAGGCGATTGCCGCCCCTCTAGAGACGACTGGCTCCGTGCTTGTTGACGGCCCTGAGTTTGATGCCTCCGTCGATGACGAGGCATCAGGACTTCCCTACGCCGAGGCCGGTTTCGAGATTGGGGAAGTGGATTAGGAGGCCGTTCCGGCGAAGTTTTGGCACGAACTGCAGGTGGACCTCACCGTACCGATCGTGGCTTTCTCGGGCGTTTATGGAACTTCCGGGCCGAGAAGCGTATAACAGTGCAGAACGGGTGTCGTTTGTCGGCGGTTGCGGAACCTTCTTCTCATGCCGGGACGCCCCACATCCATTGCGCCGCTTCGATGCGGACGGGAGGCTGCGGTGAAGAAGATTCCTATCTTCATCATGTACACTGCCATGGTCTTGCTGACCTTTGTGTCCATGTGGACGACGTATGTCAGCGTTTCTCAATCGATACTGCCTGAACCCACTATCGCCATCCCTCTGCCCAACGGGGTCGTGCATAATTGCTCCTTCATTGCCTTGGCGCTTGCCGTGGCCATCGGGCTAATGCTGTTCGCGCTGAAGATGGCGATCATCGACGACCAGAAGAAGCTCAACATCTTCGGCATCGTCGGGCTCACCGTGATTGGATTCATCTCCATTTCGTTCAATCTGGACGTTCTCTATCGCGTGGCGGACAAGGACTTCTACCTGCGTTATTCGGACTCGCAGATGCGGACCCCCTATGAAGAATTCTTGAGCAAGGCCCAGGCAACGCTGCTGGAGCGCAAGGACGCGGCGCTTCGTGTCGTCGCCAAGCAGGAAGGCGAACTCGAGGCGGAGATCGGCGGATTGCGCAAGAAGCCTGCGGGATACGGAAACGAGGCGCGGAAGGAAGACTACGCGCTGACGCTGAAGCGCAAGGATGCGGATGTCGACCTGCAGGGTGTGGAGGATGCGCTGCTGGTCAAGTCCCAGGCCGATCTGCTTCTCGCTTCGACGATGGCGACCTCTATCGATGACGTGTTTGCGCTTCAGGACAAGCTGCGCGTCGTCTTGAAGGACTTGAGCGCAGTTTCGGGCATCCCGCTTCCGGCTCCGGTGCGGATCGAGAATCATCTTTTTGCCGTGTTCAACAAGTTCTCTCATCTCAGCCAGATCGGGATGAAAGAAGTCTTTTTTCTACTGATTGCGTTCTTCCTGGACTTGGGCGACATCATCGGATACAGCATGGTGCCGAATAAGCCCAAGAAGAAGTCCGTAACCACGTGGACCGCGATGCCGCAACAGATGCCGGGCCCGGAGGTCATTGTCTCCGGAAACACGTCGAAGGCCGTGGCGATATTGGCGGAACCAGGTGGATTGCCCGCGGAATCGGACCCTTTTGACGATCCGCTGGCGACCGACGCGGAAGCGTCTGATGAGGCGACGGGGACCGTCGGTTCGGCGGTGGCGCGGCGCCGTAGGGCGGTGAGATTGCGGAAGCGGTAAGGGGACTCCAACGGACTCCAGGGACCTTAAGACCAGCGAGATGTCGCAGGCGAAGGCCACGCCCCGGAATTGGAAAGACGCCCGGCACAGAGACCGGGCGCAACAAATGGTGGTGCGGGTCTAGTAGTGACTGCCGCCGACTCGGACTCCGGGTATCATATCGTTATTCTCGCCTCGGGGGGCGTCGACTAACCCGAACAACATTTCCGCTTCGCAGACGATTGCGTCGTCGACTCGGGCCCTAGCGTGAACCTTACATGCGTTTTTGCGCATGTGGACCATTTCCGCTTCAAGCAGCAATTGATCTCCGGGGACGACAGCACGGCGGAACTTGGCGCGGTCGATACCCAGGAAGATGGCGACTTTGGTCGGGGCCGATTCCGTGTTGTGGAACATGAGCACGGAGCTGGCTTGGGCCATGCTTTCAATGATAAGCACGCCCGGCATGACCGGCATTGAAGGCCAGTGCCCCTGGAAATAAGGCTCGTTCACCGTCACATTCTTGATGCCCACCACGCGTTCCAAGGGGACATACGATACGATGCGGTCGACCAGCAGGAACGGGAAGCGGTGCGGGAGCACCTTCATAATCATGTTTACATCGATGGCGGTGGGAAGCTTGGCGAGCGAAACGCCGTTGCGCTTCGACCGCCCGTTGAGCAGGCTCTTCTTGACCTCCTGCGAGAACTTGACGTGCGATGCGTGGCCCGATTTCACGCCGATGACGTGCCCCTTGATGGGACGGCCAAGCAGGAACATGTCGCCAATCAGGTCGAGAATCTTGTGGCGGACGAACTCGTCCGGGAAGCGAAGGTCTTCGTTTAGGATGGACTCGTCGCCGATAGCGACGGCGTTCTCGAGGCTTACGCCGCGGATGAGGCCCTGCTCTTGAAGCATTTTGGCGTCGCGCAGGAATCCGAAGGTGCGCGCGGGCGCGATGTCTTTGATGAAGGTTTCGGGGGTAATCACGAAGGAGGCGTATTGCGTGCCAATCGCGACGTGGTCGAAGGCGATGGTCATGGTGACGCGGAGTTCGTCGGAGGGCAGCACGCTCAGGGCGACGTCTTCGTTGCGGTAGTAGACGGGCTGCTTGATGCGGATAAACTGCTTTTCCGCTTCTTGCTCGACCATTCCCGCGCGCTGCAACGTGGACATGAACGGCACGGAACTGCCGTCGCCCACGGGCGTTTCGTTGGCATCGACCTCGATGTCGAGGTTGTCCAACCCGAGGCCGGCGATGGCGGCGAGGACGTGCTCCACGGTGTGAACCTTGACGCCGTTGACGGCGATGGTCGTTCCGTAGGTCACGTCGACGACATTATCGATGTCCGCTTTGACGGCGGGCCGGTCGGGCAGATCCACCCGGTAGAATGTGATCCCGCTATTGGCGGGGGCCGGCTTGAAGGTGATCGTAGTCAGGTTGCCTGTGTGGAGGCCAATCCCGGAAAACGACGCGTCCTTAGCTATGGTTTTCTGGCGTTCCATTGCCTTCTAATTGCTCCAATCGCTGCTCGATCTGGCGAAGTCGCCTAAGCGCTTCTGGGAGATTTCGGAAGGCGGCTTGCATACGCCTTACTTGATCATGTTCGGCGGCCGGGAATCCAGAGACGACTTTGCCGGATTTGACCGACTTTGTCACCCCACTGTTTCCCGCAACGACTACCCCGTCGCCGATTTCGATATGGCCTGTGATTCCAGAACCGGCCCCAACCGTTACATGGTCTCCCAGGATCGAGCTTCCCGCTATCCCAGCATTCCCGCAGATGATGCAGTGTTTACCTATCTGGACATTGTGACCGATTTGCACAAGATTGTCAATTTTTGAGCCGTCGCCAATGGTGGTGCTACCGAACGTAGCCCGGTCTATCGCCGCGTTCGCGCCCACTTCCACATCGTTTCCTAACACGACATTGCCCAATTGGGGGATCTTCACGTTGACGCCGCCCTGCTGGGCGAATCCGAAGCCGTCCGCGCCGATCACGGCGCCGGAGTGGATGATACACCGATCGCCCGCCACCGTCCGGTCGTAGACGGTCGCATTGGCATGGACCACGGTTCCCGCGCCCAGCCGGGTATTCGGGCCGATATAGGCCCCCGAATGCACCACGACGCCGTCGCCAAGGGAACAGTTGTCCGCGACCCGCGCCAAGGCATCGACGGCCACGTCGCGCCCCAGGGTCACGCCTTCGCCGACCACGGCCGAGGGGTGAACCCCGGTAGGAACGGGGTGCTGATTCCCAAAGTAATGGACGGAGACGGCCAGCATGGCCATGTAGGGGTTGTCGACATGGATGAGCGCGCAGGGGGCGTCGGAGATATCGCGCGAGGCCAGCACCGCCGCAGCCCGCGTCTCGCGCAAATGGGAGGCGTAGCGCACATCGGAAAGAAAGGTTAAATCCCCTTCCCGCGCTTGGCGAATACCGCACAAGCCCGAGACCAGGATACCTCTATCCCCTTGGACGACTCCTCCGACTAAGTCTGCTATCTCGCCAACGGTGGCATTCATTCCAGACGTGTCCGTCAACGAACCTTATTGCGTCCCGGCTCGCTTAGGGCTTGCCATTAAGCAAATTCGACACCTCTGAAGTGATGTCGAGAGTCGTGCTGAAGAAAATAACGGAGGAGGCGCTATTGGGGTCGGCTTCCAGGATCAGGTGATAGTTCTTTTCGTTCCCGATCTTCGTAACGGCGTTGTCGATATCGATCATGATATCGCGAACAAACCGCTGCGACTGGCGGTCGATGTCCTGCTGTTTCAGCTTGAATTGCGCCTGGTACTCGCCGAACTCGCGCGTGATGTCATCTTTGAGCTTTACACGCTCTTCCTCCGACATCTTGTCCTTGCCGTCCTCGTACTTCTTCTTCTTACCTTCGATGCTCGTGGAGAGGGCGTCGATTTCCTTTTGGAGGGCTTCTTTTTGGGCTTCGAGGGCCGCCAAGCCTTCCTTCTGCTTGTTGTATTCGTCGAAGACTTGCTTGCGGTTCACGACGCCGATCTTGTACTGGCCGTCCGCCTTGGGCGCTGCGGGCGCTGCCGCAGGCTTTTGAGCCTCTGCCGCCGACGCCGATCCGGAGAACGTCATCAAAGCCATTGTAACCACTGCCGCGATCTTAAGACCTGTGCGCACCACGTTGCTCATCCTTACCTATGCTCCCTTGACTAGCTGATTCGCGCGATACGCTTCAAGCACAAAAAAAGCCGGGGTGGCTTTGCGTGCGCCGTTTGCGCGAATGAAAACCTATTTAGATGCTCGGTTGCCCCATTGGACAGAATGGGGAGAGTCTATCATTAGAACTCCCGCGCTCGCAACACGAGCGCGGGAGCAAGAATTGTGTTGCCCTTCGATTAGAATCGGAAGCCAGTTTGCAGGTGCAGCCTTCCGGATCCTTGATCCTCGTCGGGGTTAAGAGGGAACCCGTAATCCAAGCGGATGGGGCCCATCTTGGGGACGTCCACGCCGAACCCGATACCGGTCGAATACTTCATGTCGCCCATATCGAATTCGCTGGGCTCGAGCCAAACGCCGCCGGCGTCCACAAACGCGTAGACGCGGAACATCTTGTTGATTTTGTACTTCATTTCGAGGTTGTTCACGAGGCGAAGCTCACCGCCGATGGCCTCTTCATCACCCCAGAACCGATGCTGGCGGACCTTCGGGCCGATGTCGCGCGAATCGTAGCCGCGCACGGTGGAGGTGCCGCCCGCGAAGTAGCGGTCTGCGAGGGGGATCACATCGGAGTCGCCATAGGGCATTCCGACGCCTTGGCGCGTCCGCACCGAAAGCACCCACTTCTTCTCTTGGCCGAAGCCCCAATACCACTGCGAATCGTGGTCGAATTTCCAGAAGTTGTTGTCGCCGCCGATGCCCGCGACTTCAATCTGGAAGTCGTGCTTGGAGCCTTTCGACGGGTCGCGCCCGGAATCGGTCGTGTTGCGCGTGATCCCCCAGATCGAACTAATGGTGGCGTCGCCGCCGATGTAATCGCGATAGGGGTTAAAGAAACCCGTGTTGCCGAAGTCGCTGTAGTTGACGCTCCGATACCGCAGCGAGGTTCTCGCGGAAACGTAGGGAGAGAGGATTTTACCTAAGCGAATCTGACCGCCGACCGTCTCTTCCGTGTAGTCGTTGCCGCCCTCGTACTTGTAGCTTTCGTCGTAGAGGTCGAACCCGAACATCAGCGGATACCCGAAGATTTCGGGGTCGGTAAAGCTGAGGTTGTATTCGGTGCGTCGCTCGCCCAGGTTCAAGCGAAGGCGCATCTGCTGGCCGCCACCGGAGAAGGTGGGCCAGTTCATGATGTCGAAATTATTGAACCGCAGTTCGGTGTACCCGCCGAACGACTCTTCCGTGCTGTAGCCGAAACCGAAGTTCCAGAACCCGGTCTTGCCTTCGTCCACGTCCACGAGCAAGTTGGAGAAGAGGTCGTCGCCCTCGATGGGTTCGAGGTTCATGCGTACGGCTTCGTAGTAGTCGGTGCTTTCGAGGCGGCGCTGGGTTCCTTCCAGAAGCGTGCCATCGAAGCGCTCGCCCGGGTTTACCATGATTTCGCGCCGGACGACTTCGTCGCGCGTGACCGAGTTGCCGGTTACCTTGATTTCCTTGATGTATTTCAGCTCGTCTTCGCTCAGATTGTAGACGATATTCGTGGTCTTGTTTTCTTTGTTCAGCGTGACCTGAGGCACCGCGTCCGCATTGACGTAGCCGGCGTCCGCGTAGCCCTTGCCGACCGTCTCCGAGTCCTTAGTAACCTGGGACTTGTTGTGGATGTCGCCGACGTTGACCTTAAGGAGTTTCGCGATTTCGTCGTCGTCGAAGACGGTGTTGTTGGCAATTTCCATACTGCCGACGTGATACTCGGGACCTTCGGCAAGGTTGATGGTGAGGGTCATCTTCTTGCCGCTGTCCGAATACTGAAGGTCTGTTCCGGCGACGGCGGCTTCCAAGCGCCCGTGGTCGCCGTACTTGTCCACAATCGCCTTGAGATCCGCTTCAAACTGGTCTTCGTCGTACTTGCCGCCGAAGAACAGCTTGCGCTTCTTGGTCTTCATGACCTTGCGGATCTGGCGATCCGAAATGGCCTCGTTGCCTTCGATGTGAACGGCAGCGATGCGAGCCTTGCGGCCTTCGCTGATGTTATACGTAATGCGAACCCGCGAAGGGCCAACTTCCTCGACCACGATATCCACGGTGGTGTTCGGAATGCCTTTGCTTTCGTAGAGTTTGAGAATGGCGGTGCGCTCGTCCTCGTATTTGCCTTCGACGAAGGTGTCGCCCTCGTGCCAGGAAACGGCGCTGCGCACGGTGCGCGCCTTCACCTTTTTGTTCCCGACGATCTTGATCTCGGAGATGACGCGCTTTTCTTCCACCGCGTACGTCACGATGACTTGATCCCCATCTGGAGACACGTCGGCCTTGACGGTGGAGAAGAAGGTTGTGTCGTACAAACGGCGAATGTCGCGGGATACGGCAGGCTGGCTGTACGCTTGCCCGGCTTGGACTTCAAGTTGAGCGCGCACGGCTTGGTCGCTAACACGCTCAAGCCCGTCTATGCGGACTTCCTTGATCGTCTTGCCGTCGTACTCCTGTGCGCTGGCCAGCGCGCTCACAATCACCAATGCCGGGATGACCGAGAGGAGTTTTCGATAGATCACTGAGTTACACCTTCCGCTATAGGTATTAACGGCTCAAATTCGAGCTTGTTCGCCAAATCCGACGGGCGCACTTCAATCCGCATACCGGGCAAGTACTCGCCTTTCAGTAACAGTTCCGAGAGCGGATCTTCGACATACTGCTGTACCGCGCGGCGCAATGGGCGAGCTCCATACTGCTCGTCACTGCCTTCCCTGACCAGAAAATCCTTAGCCTCGTCCGTCAGGTACAACTCGTAGCCTTTTTCCCCGACGCGTTCTATCACTTCCGCCACATGAATGTCAACGATCCGCAACAGATCCTCTTGGGTCAACCGGTGGAATACAACCACTTCGTCGACCCGGTTGAGAAACTCCGGATTGAACACCTTCTTCACTTCTTCCATCACGCGGGAGCGCATTTCCTTGAATTCGTTCTCTTTCGACTCGCGCTGGAAGCCCACGGTGGTCGAACGGCCGATGCGCCGTGCTCCGATGTTGCTCGTCATGACGATAACCGCGTTACGGAAATCGACTTTCCGGCCCGTCGAATCGGTCATGTGGCCGTCTTCCAGGACCTGCAGCAGGATGTTGAACACGTCCGGATGGGCTTTTTCGATTTCGTCGAAGAGCACGACGGAATAAGGGCGCCGCCGCACTTGCTCGGTCAATTGGCCACCTTCGTTGTAGCCGACGTAGCCGGGAGGGGCGCCGCCCAAGCGAGACACCGCGAACTTTTCCATGTACTCCGACATGTCGATGGTGATCAGGGCGTCCTCGTTGCCGAAGAGGAACGAGGCCAGGCTCTTGGCCAGGAGGGTCTTGCCGACGCCTGTGGGACCCAACATGAGGAAGGACCCGACCGGCCGCTTCGTGTTGCGCAGCCCCGCGCGCGACCGTTGAATGGCGCGGGTAATGGCGTCGATTGCCTCTTCCTGCCCAATCACGGACTTCCGCAGCTCGTCGCGCATGCGCAACAACCGGGAGGATTCGCTTTCTTCGAGTTTCGTGAGGGGCACGCCCGTCCACTTGGACACAATGAAGGCGATATCTTCGTCGGTGACGATGGTCTCGGCGGAATCGCGCTTGCGCTCCCAATCGCGCTTCTTCTCCTCAAGGTCGCCGATAAGCGTGCGCTCTTTGTCGCGCAAGCTGGCCGCCCGCTCGTACTCTTGCCTGCGGATGGCGGCTTCTTTCTCTTGCGTGACCTTCTCGATTTGCTGCTCGATATCTTTGAGCGCAAGCGGGCGGGTCGTGACCTGCAAGCGCGCGCGGCTGCCGGCCTCGTCGATGACGTCGACGGCTTTGTCGGGGAGGTACCGGTCGGTGATGTACTGGTGCGAAAGCCGTGCCGCGGCGACGATGGCGTTGTCCGCGAACTTCACACGGTGGTGTGCCTCGTACTTATCGCGCAGGCCTTTGATGATTTCGATGGTCTGGTCGACGCTGGGCGCTTCGACGATGATCGTCTGGAATCGGCGCGCCAACGCGGCGTCTTTCTCGATGTGCTTGCGGTACTCGTCCATGGTGGTGGCGCCGATGCACTGCAGTTCGCCGCGCGCGAGGGCCGGCTTCAGCATGTTGGCGGCATCGACCGCGCCTTCCGCGGCGCCAGCGCCGACGATGGTGTGCAACTCGTCGATGAACAGAATGATGTTGTCGGCCCGGCGAATTTCCTTCATGACCGACTTCAAGCGTTCTTCGAACTGGCCGCGGTATTTCGTGCCGGCGACGACGCCGGCGAGGTCGAGGGTCAGCACGCGCCTGTTCAAGAGCAGGTCCGGCACGTCGCCGTTGACGACGGCTTGGGCCAGTCCTTCGACGATGGCCGTCTTGCCGACACCCGCTTCGCCGATGAGCACGGGATTGTTCTTAGTGCGGCGGCTCAGAATCTGGATAACGCGCTCGATCTCGCTTTCGCGTCCTATCACGGGGTCGAGCTTGCCTTCGCGAGCGAGTACGGTGAGGTCGCGCCCAAACGTATCGAGGGCGGGCGTCTGCGACTTCTTGCTTGTGGCAGGCTGCGGCCCGCCCGGTTTCCCTTGATCACCCAATAGCCGGATCACCTCCGTCTGGATTCGGTCCAGGTCCACCTTCATGTCTTGAAGCACTTTGGCCGCGATCCCCTCGCCTTCCTTCACCAGCCCGAGCAGGATGTGTTCGGTGCCGATGTAGCTGTGATTGAACCGGCGAGCCTCTTCGACGGCCAGTTCAAGCACCTTCTTGGCGCGAGGGGTAAATGCAATCTCCTCGCTCGAGACAACGGCGTTGCCGCGTTGCACCTGCTGCTCGATTTCGAGCGCGAGCGATTCGATGTCTACGCCCAGGTTCTCCAAGGCGCGCGCCGCGATGCCGTCCGGCTCGCGACACAATCCCAAAAGGATATGTTCCGTCCGTACATACTCGCTACCCAGACGGGTAGCTTCTTCGCGCGCGGCACTTACAACGCGCTTGGCTCGTTCGGTAAATCGTTCCCACATGTGTTTATCACCTTACGTCTATAAAGCCTTGCAACAACCGCCATCGGCACAGCGGAAAAGTCCAGGGCTACGCTTCTTTCGCGAACCGTTTTCGGAACAAGTCCGCCCGGGCAGCACTTCGTGCTACGGCATCCGCGGACTCGCCGACCGCCTGCGCGACATGCGCGGGCTGGCTGGCCATGAGAATCTCGTTCACCGACCGGATTGAGAAACCCTCCAGCCGGTGGACAGCAATGCCCAATCGGATCCAGGACAGCAGGTCCAGGGCCTCGTTGAATTCCAGCAAATGCGCTTCGCGGGCAATGCCGAGCGCACGGCCGACGCGGTCGAGCAGCCCGTTTTCGTTTTCGGACAACATCACGTCGCGGGCCGCCCGCTCTTGTGTGAGCAAAGTCGTGGTCAGTGCGCGCACGTGATAGATGATTTCTTCTTCGGAGCGCCCCAAGGTGGCGCGATTCGACACGGCATACATATGCCCCGGAGCGCTGCTTACGGGTCCGAACACGCCTTCAAGCATATGGTGTTGCTCACGAATACTCTTCTCAAGCCCCAGGATCTTGCCCGAAGCAGTCAGCCCGGGAAGATGCACAAAGACGGACGCCCTGAAGCCTGTGCCGACTTCGTCCATGGCGGCGGTCAGATACCCGTGCCGGTCGTCGAACGCATAGTCGAGCCCTTGGGAGAATTGGTCGTCGATCTGGGACAGGCGAGCCCAAACCTCGGGAACCTGGAACCCTGCGGTCATAGCGCCCATGCGCATGTGATCCCGCTCGTTAATCATGACGCTCATGCTCTGGTCGTCCGCGACAAAGACGCCGCGCGCGCCTTGGCTTTCGACCAAGTCATGGGAGATCAGGTTACGTTCGATCAGGAGGCGTGTGTCGCGCACGCTGAGGTCCGCGATGGGATAGTACTGGCCCGATGCGAATGTGCTGTTGCTTTCAAGGATTGCCAGAACGCGCTCTTCGACAGTACGCTTTTCGTCGTCGGCACAGCGCCCCGGAAAGGGGAGGTCGGCCAAATTGCGGGCCAGGGTTCCCCTGCATCCGAATACGATCTCCGCGTCGGCTCCGTTTCCAGCCAGCCATTGGGCCGGTTTGTCCAGCAAGGTTTTCGACATGGCTTACCCTTGCCCCGCGCCCGGACGTATCACTTCCTTGAATGCCAAGGTTTCCTCGATTTTGCGAATAGCATCTCTCAGCTTGGCGGCATCCTCGTAGTTCTCGGCCCTCAGCGAACTGCGCAGAAGGGCGCGCTTCGTCTGAAGCTCCGCGCGCAGCAGTTCCCGTTGATTGTCCATTCGGGGCGCTTTGCCGCGGTGGCGCAAGGCCACGTGAATGCCGCGCAGCACCGAATCGAGATGGTCGCCAAAGCTCTCGTAGCATACCGCACAGCCGACCCGGCCCTCTTGCATGACGTCTTTGAGTTCCGCGCCGCAGGTCCGGCAGGTCTTTTGGGTGATCACCGTGTCGGTGGGAGGAGGAGCAGCTTTCTGCTTCTTCGGGGTGGGAGCCGCCCCGGCGAGTTCGAATCCCGAGGCCGCAATGTCCTGCTGCTTCGCCATGCAGTCGGAACAGACATGCTGTTCCGCCACCTTGCCGTCCACCACTTCGGCGTACCGCACCGTCGCGATGTTCTTATGGCATCTCTGACAAAGCATCGATATCACCTCTATTTCCAAGTATAACATTGCTGCACGAGCCGTTCCATTTTTGCAGGAAGACTGCCCTGGATCGGGCAGCGTCGACTGTCGCCAAATTCGCCTTGCACGGCTATTCTGAGCAAGGAGCCTGCATCGCATCAAGTTCGGGCCGTGGCTATTTCGATCTTCTTCTCGTCCAAGTGGAAGTGCTCCACCAATTCCTTCTCCTAACATCGCAGTCCGGGCAACGATTCCGTGACTGCAGTCTTGGATGCCGTAGAACGCGGTTTTGGTGTAACCGTGAGCTGTGGGAATTGCCGGGTGGACGGAATTGCTGGGTTGACGGAGTGGACGGAATAGACGTGGAGGAGAGAGCGAACGCTAGGGATATGAGCTACTGGATCGCGCATTTAGTGCGAAAGTTGCTGCGATGTTCCTTGACATCGCGAGTTTAGAAACAGGTTTGAAGCAATCTAAAGCGGTCAGAAACGGAGAATCCTGCTTGGTTGCCGTGCATTATGAAGTCCGGAGCGGCCCCATTGCATGCGAAATCCAAGGGCCTCAGGGGCAATTCCCGCAGAGTATTTGTCTCCATCGGGATGAAGTTGCTCATCCTTCGGGGTTTCCGATCATACCGGCCTTGTGTACAATAGGCTCACTGCAAACAGAGGAGCGCCCACCATGGCATGCATGAACCGACGCGATTTCATGAAGCACACAGCCGGCACACTCGCCACCAGCCTGGCCTTGGGCGGTTTCGCGAGACCGGCATTCGGCGAAACCAAGTTCAGCGCTACGGCCAAGCGGCCCCTGGGAAAGACAGGGATCGAGTGTTCGACACTCGGAATGGGTACGGGCACCCGCTCTTGGAACGGCAGTTCCGCTCAGAATCGGCAAGGCCGCAAGTCGTTCGTATCCCTTCTGGAGCACGCCTACGCGTCCGGCCTCACGTATTACGACTTGGCCGACATGTACGGGGCGCATGACTATATGAAGGACGCGCTGAAGAATACGGTCAAGCGGGAAGAGGTGACGCTGCTCACGAAGACCGTGTCGCGGGAGCCGAGCCTCGTCGCGGCCGATCTCGAGCGGTTCCGGCAAGAGCTGAATACGGACCACTTGGACATTGTCTTGCTCCATTGCATGACCGACCCGCAGTGGACCTCGAAGATGGAAGGGTGTATGGATGTCTTGAGCGAGGCCAAGGCCAAGGGGCAAATCCGGGCCTGCGGCGTGTCGTGCCACGACCTGAATGCGCTGAAGCTTGCCGCCGAGACGCCGTGGGTCGATGTCATTCTCGCGCGCATCAATCCTTTCGGCAATAAGATGGACGGCAAGCCCGAGGAGGTCGCGCCCGTGTTGCAGAAGGCGCACGACAACGGCAAGGGCATCCTGGGCATGAAGATCGTCGGCGAAGGCGAACTCAAGGACAAGATTCCCGAGTCGTTGAAGTTCGTGCTGGGCTTGGGGTGTGTCGATGTGTTCAACATCGGCGTGCTTCAAACGAGCGAGATCGACGCCAACATCGCGAGTATTGCCGCGGTCAGTTTAGCGTAGGCGCGTTTTGCAGGGATAGGGCTGAGAGCTTCCAGTACCTTCCGGGAACGCCAATCTCCCGATTGGCTTCCCAGAGCCACCAACAGAAACTCGAGCTTTGACAAGGCAACCGAGGCCAGTTGCCCTACACTGCAAGGGGAGCCAATCGGGAGATTGGCGTTCCCAGGTCCAGTAAATGAAGTCCGGGGTCCAGTTCGAACGTGAACTGGACCCCGGTGTGTGTGAACGGAGGTCAGTCTGCGTACACCATCGTCGGCGTGACCCCCAGAAGCCGCAAATAGACGGTCAATGCGCCCCGGTGGTGGGCCGTATGGTCTCGTTGGGCGCCTATCACAACCAGGCGCGGGCCTTGCATGATGGGGTTCGGCGGCAGGGGTTCGTGCAAGACCGCCTCGGATAGCGGTTCGACAAACGCAATGTAGCCGTCGTAGGCCGCGTCCAACTCTTTCGTCGCCTCCTCCAGGGTGCGCGCCTTCTTGTTTTCCGCTTCCATGCTGAATCCCGTCCCGAAGGCCCCTTCTTGAAACCATTTCACCGTGTACGCGATGTGATGAACCTGTTGGGCCACGGTCATCATGCCGTCCGTGGGACGAAAATCGGCGTGGGCTGATTTGAAGTCTTTCAGAATATTTCGCAAGAGCTTCCGTTCCGCCCGCAATTCGTCTGCTGCTAGTTTGCCGGTCATTGAAGGTCTCCTTATAACTTGAAGGTCATCAATTTTGGGTACGCCTGGCGAATTTGAGAGAGGGAGCCAGGCAATACTGTATACATATTCAGTATTATATGGAAAAGGGTGTGGGTTGTCAAGGTTGCTGAAAGGACCAGAAAGCTCAAGGGGATCAATGGGGTTTGGGAGGTGGTGCAATCGGATGTGATCCTTTTGCCCGAGGGGGCCGTCTACACTATCGGCAGACAGGGAGTCTCCGGAGATGACCTACCCAGTAACCGTCGCATTGAGTGAGGATCTCGCCGCGCACGCGAATGCCGAGTGTGAAGAGGGAGTTCGCTGGCCACGAAATCGATTGGAGTTCGAGGCGCTGGTAGATGCGTACAAGGACCGGCTGGTCCGGCACGCCTACCGTAGGCTGGGCCTATTTCAGGAGGCAGAGGAAGTGGTACAGGAAGTGTTCACGCGGGTCTACGCGGGGTTGAATGAACCTCGTCGAGTGGCTCATGTGTCCGCCTACTTGTTTCGCACGACTTCGAATGCCTGCACGGACGCCTTGCGGCGGCGACGCCGCAGCCACGTCCCCCTGGATGACGCTACGGCCGGAAGCCTTCCCGATCGGCGGCCCACGCCGGAGGAACACCTTGCCGCGTTGGAAGCTTGGCGTCAGGCCGAGACGCTGATCGCGAGGTTGCCGAGGAGGCAAGCGGAAATTGTCCGCCTGCGCATCTTCGACGAACTCCGGTTCGCGGAAATCGCGGAGGTGGTGGGATCTTCTCTGGGAACGGTCAAGTCACGGTTTCGACATGGTCTGGAAAGACTGCGCCGGTTGTTGCCGGCGGAAATGGAGAACACCCATGAATTGCCGTGAAGCACGCGAGCGCATGACGGACCTTTTCGATGCATGTGCTCAAACGACACCCGACCTTCCGTTGCGCGAGCACCTGGAAGCCTGCCCTGTGTGTAGTGTGAACCTTGCGGAACTCAGGCAGGCCTTGGAAGCGTTGCCGACGGCACGCGTCGCAGCTTCCTCAGGCTTCACGGAGGCAGTAATGAGCAGTATTCAAGACGCGGAACCAGCGCGCAAGCGAAGGTCCTTTTCCCCGTGGCGCATAGGGTTGGCGGCGGCGGCGGCCCTTGTCGTATGCGCCGGCGCGTCCTTCTCGGTGTGGTACGTGAATACGGGCGGCAAGCAACCGGTCGGCGCATTCAAGCTGCTGGGAGATGCGGCCCATGCGATGGCGCGCGTTCAGGCCGTTCATATCCAGGCGCAGATGCGCACGCTTCCCAGGGACAATTTCGAGTTGATCGTTCTGGACCAGGAATTCGTGCCCGTGGAGCTATGGGCCAACTTGGAAGAACCGTTTCGCTGGCGCATCGAAAAGCCGGGGCGTGTTGTCGTCATGGACGGCGATGGCTCGACTCTTCTGATAAAGCCGAATATGGTAGCCAACGGCAGCGTGAACAGCGGATTCGTCGGTTGGATGACCTCTCTGCTGGACGCGGAGGACCTTCTTTACAACGAAACCGCCCTCGCCACTGAAGAGGGGTCGCAAATCTCCATGACCGTCGAGACGACCCCGGAAGGCGTTGTGGAAGATGTGCTGCAGGTCGAAGCCAAAGCCAAGGGGACCTATGTGAACGACTGGTTGAGGAACTCCTCCATCACGGACTCGGACAACCTGCGCGTGTACCGCTTCGAACCTGAAACGAAGTTGCTGAAGGGGATCGAGATCTACGTGCACGCTCCCCAAGGCGACGTGCTTGTTTTCCAGACGCTGGAGGTATCGTACGACCTTCCTCTGGACAACACGCTGTTTGCGCTCGAGGTTCCCAAAGACGCAATCACGCTGGGCGAAACGCCGATGCTGAGCGACAATGCGAAGTACGAGAAGATGTCGCCGCGAGAAATGGCTCAGAATTTCTTCGACGCCTGTGCGCGAGAAGACTGGGACGAGATGCTCAAGTACTGGAGCGTATCCGCGGTCGACGACCGCATCATGAACTACCTCGGCGGGCTGGAAGTCGTCGAGCTTGGCGCTCCTTTCCAGTCCGGCGTCTACCCCGGATGGTTCGTACCCTACGAGATTCGCGT
>JBAZRU010000008.1:0-324 GCA_041662805.1 Candidatus Hydrogenedentales bacterium
AGGAAACGGCTGTCGCCGCCCTTGTTGAACCGGGTCATGGTGTCGATTAGGAAGCTGATGTCCTTGGGGCGGTCGTCGGCGGATTGGCTGCTCTGCTTCTCGTCGAAGATGACCAGCTCGCCATCCACGACCGTGGCGGCGCAATTGCCCGTATGATCGGGCGCCACCACGATGTAGCCGTGGCTCGCAAGGTGCTCGCAGAGAAACGGGCTTTGGGAGCGCAACCCGCCGTTGCCGTGGGAGAAGAGAATCAACGGAAACTTGCCGTCGCGCACGCGCGCATCGCGAACGGCGATGCTGGGAAAGGTCTTGTCTACAGTCGCC
>JBAZRU010000008.1:334-25658 GCA_041662805.1 Candidatus Hydrogenedentales bacterium
ATATCCGCGCCGAAGGCCGCGCCCATCGCGAACAAGTACGCAAGATTCTTCCCGCCGAGATAGTAGTCGAGCAGGCGATTCTTGGGGAGGTCACGCGATTCATCGGTCGCCGGATACCAAACCTCCGTAAGCAATGACCTCGGGGCTTTGGACACGAGGTCCGTCCGCGAATGATCGAGCAACTGCATCGTCGTTACGCCCACGGGATATGGCCCCGGCTTCTCGGGGTCGGGCAGGTCCTGGGCATTCGCGCAGCACGCTACGCACGCAATCACAAGTGTGGCGACGTACAGTTTTTCGCGGGACATACGCTTCTCCTCATCCGTTTATCGCGAGAACGCAGCAACCAACCAGCACTGACAGCGATCGAATTCGCCGGCACAATACCACACTCGGAGAAACAACGAAGCTACCGGATTGCTTCCGCGAGGTTCACGTATTGGTCCTTCAAAAGCGGATACAAATCGCGGTAGACGGCGTAAAGCTTCGAATATTTGGCATGCGTCTCGGGGTCGGGTTTCGAATGTTCGCCTAGACGGACCCAGTCTTTCACCACATCGTAGTCTTTGTAGATGCCCACGCCGACGCCCGCGGTGACCGCGTTGCCGACGGGCGCGCCCTTCGACGATTGTGCAAACGCGCATTCGACATTAAGAACATCGGCGATGATCTGGCGCCACATGGGGCTGTGCGCGCCGCCTTCGCTGAGGATCATGGGCAGATTCATCTTCACGCCGCTGGCGCGCATGAGGTCGAAGTTGTGACGAAGGCCGTACCCTGCGCCTTCCATCAACGCGCGAATGAGGTGGCCGCGCCCGTGGTCGAGGCTCAACCCGAAGATGACGCCGCGCGCGTGCGTGTCCCAGATCGGCGTGCGTTCGCCCATGAAGTAGGGCAGCACGATGAGGCCGTTGCTGCCCGGCGGCACGTTGCGCGCTTCGTCGTTGAGCATGACGTACGCGTCGCGCCCCGTCATCTTCTCGGCGGCCATTTCGAGTTGGGCGAAATTATCGCGGAAGTAGCGAATCAGCGCACCGCACGAGACCAGCGCCGCCAGCGTGGTGTACTGCGTGCGCGATTTCGCGGTATGCACGATCGTGATCATGTCTTTCGTGAACGTCGGCGTTTCGTGCACGACGCCCAGCACGCCCGCGGTGCCCATCACGAGTTGCGTCGAGCCAGGCGCCACGGCCCCGCCGGCGACCCACGCCGCGTTGCAGTCCACCGTGCCCGCAACAACCGGCGTGCCCGCGGCCAGGCCCGTGCGCTCCGCCGCCTCGCGCGTTACCTCGCCGATGACCTCGTCGCATGGATACGGCTCCGGCAACTTGTCCGGGTCCAGCCCGATTTCTTCGAGCAATGCCGTGTCCCATTTCCGGTTCACGATGTCGAACGCGATGCCGATGAGCGAGGCGTTCGAGTAGTCCGTCACGGCCTTGTCCGTCAGCTTCATGCAGGGATAGTCCGCGGCGGTCTGGAGCTTGTACGTCTTTTTGTAGAGGTCCGGCCGGTTCGCCTTCTCCCACATCAACTTTGCCGTCGCGTAGTAAGGGTCGATAGGATTCGCGCTAAGCTTGAAGACGCGCTCCTCGCCGACGTGCTGTTTGAGCCAATTGCATTCCGCCGTCGCGCGGCGGTCCATCCAGATGTGGCCGTTCGCGAGAGGGCGCAGGTCTTTGTCCACGCAAATGCACGAAGGCGACAGCGCGCTGATCGACACGCCCTTGATGTCTTTCGGGTTTACTTTGGACTGTTTGATGGAAACCGCGATGGTGTCGGCGACCGCGTTCCAATACCACTCGGGGTCGTGCTCGGCTTTTGCTCCGGGGTATTTCTCCCACGGCTCTTTGGCCGTAATGAGCGGATACTCGATGAAGTGCGTACCCAGGACGTTCCCCTCAACGTCCATGACCACCGCCTTGGTTCCACCTGTCCCCACATCGCAACCAACCAGGAATTGGGCCATGACACACGCTCCCTATTGTTTAACTAAGCGTTGAACGGCCCCCCGACCGGCAATGGCTATGTAACCTAGGCTATGTAAGATCAACCTACATTCGCTAGTCTCTGAAGTACGCCTCTCACTTCCTCCATTTGTTCTTGTGAAGAAAACACGCGCTTCGGAATAAGGACATACGTCGCGGCTGAAATGTAGCCGAAAACAAACTTGCTGTCCTCGGCCACCCGCCAGAGGCGATGGATTTCGCTCTGACCTGCCGCCGAATCTACAGTCACGCGATCGGCGTATACGCAAACGGTCAACGGAAACATGATTCCGGGAGTCCTCGCGAACAACCAACGTGCCCGCCAACGCGTATAGACCACGGAAAACACATGGATGCCGGCCAAGACGATGAAGAAGAATAGCGGAACGGAATCGCCGGACTCGACAATGGATATCACACCCCATGCAAGAAGAAGCATGTCGCAAAGGAAGAACAGCCACATTCTGGCGCCACTCCAGCGGCGCGACATGGCCGCCGTTACGCACTCCTGACGGCTAATCTGGTAGGTCAGCTCGATGGGCTCTTGCACGGCCATCCCCCTGAAAACAGAATGCGGGCGCTGTCCCGCGCACGAATACGAAACAGCGCCCGCACTCGCGCGATTAGCTCAGCGTATTCTTCACGTCACCCGCGACGCGCGTCGGGATGCCGAGGTTCTGGCAGACGCTGACGAGTTCCTGCAGGATGTCGCCGTAGCCGATCGTAATGTGGTTCGACATGTGCGACGCCATCAACTCGTTGCGGTCGTAGCCGGGGATATACACGTTCGCGATGGGCCACACGGGGGTCGTCTTGTCGAGACGGTCCTTGACCTCTTTCTCCGGCATTTCGAGCACTTCGCCGATGCCGCAGTCCATGCCCAACTGGCCGAACTGTTCGTAGCACCGCGCCCATGTGATTGTTCCCGGCTTCGAGACGCCCGTGCAGGTGCCGCCGCCGAGCGGGAAGTACATCGCCGGTTGGCGATAGATCTTCGTGTTCTTCCAGCCGTTCCAGTGCGCGGGCGGAGCGCCGCCGGAGATCTCGAACACCCACGCGAACTTACCGTCGAACTCGCGGCCCCAGCGCACGTCGTGCAACGTTGTTTCTGGGTCCATCTTCTTCATCTGGTAGATGTCGTGCATGAGCAACTGCGGGATGCCCGCTCCAAGGTCGCCCTCGTTGAAGTGGACGATCGGCTTGCCCTTGTTGATGACTTTGCCGGTCGCGGGGCTGACGACGTCGGGACGGTCGGCGTTGTTGAGCATGCCTTCGACGAGGTCGGAGGCCGGCACCGAGCGCACAAGACCGTATTGATAGGGGATGCCCATGCTCGCCAAGCCGTAGCGCTCGAAAATGCGCGCGGCGGCGGCATACATCTTCATCTGCGAGAGCACCTGCGCATGGGTCAATTGCTTGGTCTGGTCATGGCCCCAATCGAACCATGCGCCCTTATTGACCAGCCAATTGAGGTACTTCTGGCCTTCCTCGTCGCTCACGAGCTTCATTTCGGCGAGGAGATCGGATTGGTTGAGGTATTCGATCGGCATGCCCGCGGCGCCGACTTTGCCCGGATCGAGCACGGCGTTCAGCATGCCCATGCACCCGGGGTCGAACTGGCCCATGATGCGGCGGTTCTTGCGGATGTCCGCGGCCAACTCTTCGCCCAGCTTCGAGGCTTTGCTCGAAAGCTTCAGCTTCGACGCATCGACCACGTGGTCCATCTTGTGCGTGGCTTTGCCGGTCTTCACCCACTCGCCGAGCTTCTTCATGAAATACTCGTCGTCGAGGAAGTGGTCGCTCCACAGGCGCGAATGCTCGACGGAGAGGCGCGCCAGGGAGCCCGAATGATTCAAGAGGGCAACGAGGCCTGGCCAGGTGCCGTCGAAATTGGCGATGAGGAGTATCGGCCCTTTGTGGGTCTGCAACGGCCCGCTCACGTGATGCGAATAGGCCCAGCAGCTCAACACCACCACGACCGGCGCGTTGGGATCGATCTTCGAAAAGATCTCCGTGCCCTCGCACTGCTTCGTCACGAATCCGTGCTTGCGCTTCTTGTCATAATCCGGCAACACTTCCGTCTTCACACCGAGCTTCGAGAAGGCCTGCTTCACCGCCTTCAACGTCTCTTCCTGCATTGGCCAACAGACGACGCCCGCCGAATCCCGGAAGTCGCCGTTGGAAATCAGATAGACCTTCTTGCTCTTGTCCTTGCTCATGGTCCCGACTCTCCTTGTTACGCCCAATCTGCACGACACCTCGCGTGATTCGAGGCATTTTGTGCTATGGGGTTAATCGTTCTCTTCCGCCGACCGTCCACCAAGCAGCCGATGAGGCTCCCCCCTCGGGCCAGTCGCCGCAACAGGATAGCACACGAATGGTCAAAGCGCGAGAAGGCAATACGCTAGCCGTCACGGCTGTTGTCGTGCCGAGTATCCCCAGAAGGGATGATAGATATACGGTGCGGAAAAGGCGTGTTCGGTCGGTCGTGTTGGCGAAATCTTGTCGGGCGGGGCGTCAAAAGGGACCTCTTTCATTGTATCGAGAATCCGAATTGCGATGGTCTCTGCCTTGCCATCGGCAAGAAGAACATGCAAGAGCCAGTTGTCCGCCGCGAAGTTTGCCGGCGTGGAGAACACGACACATTCCTGAGGGTTATCCCCGCCCATCTCCACATGTGCCGGTTTCAGTCGCGCATACGCAGCGTTTACTGCATCCAGCGAATCGCCAGGCTCAAGCGCCTCGTACAGTTGCCTGATTTCCGCGTGCGCCGACTTCTCCGCCTCCGAATTGTAAAGCACCCACCTCACACATTTCGGTCCAAACCACAGACCGGCGGCAAACAGACACAATACGCTGATTGCCAGGAATGCTCGGATCGCTCGACGGTGATTGACACTTTCCGCCATAGAGAATGCGGTTCTCTCTTCACCTTTCAGAAGGACTGTCCTGAGGTTAATACCCGAATAACCATTTGATGCGAATCTCTCGGCCGGTGACCGATTTCGGCACAAACCGAATTGTACAATTCCCACCATACGCATCGATGACTCTCACCTGATTCCGGTTGGCGGGAAGAGTAATAGCAAGGCTCCGGCCATCCGGCGCTTTAATCTCGGCGACTTCATCAGGACCCGCGGACACCTTGATCATCAGTACCTCAGGCCAAGGTTTCTTGGACTTGATGGTCAGCTCATATTCCGCGTGCGGGTCCGGAACAGCAACATTACCCTCCCAACTCCTGAACCAGACGTTGGCAGTCCCAAATCGCTCGGTGAGAAAATCCGTGCCCCCAAGCATCCAGAACACGTACGGAAAGACCGCAGCCACAATCGCCACCCAAAGTACACATCCGTGAAGCAACCGGCGTCGCGGACTAACGGGCACTTGCGGCATCTTCTGGATTTCCATGTGTCTTCTTGCGCGTCACTCGTGGTCGACAGACAAGATATATCACCCTAAGGGCTTTGCGATGCTACTCTTCATTCGTCCGCGAGCGCCAATCCGGTGCCGCCGAACCACAAGACAACCCGCGATTCCCAGTAGAAGAATAGATACCGGCAACCCGCGAAGCGGAAGGTCGGGCATGTCGAGCGGATCATTGGGATTGGTACCCATTTCCACTTCGACCCCATCCTCAAATCCATCGTTATCGGAATCCCTATCCAGGAAACTGGGCAATCCGTCCGAGTCGCCATCGGTCAGGCCTTCGCTGACGTCGGGCACCCAATCCCCATCGGCATCATCGTCTGCGAAATTTGACGTCCCGTCACCATCCTGATCCTCGGAACTCTCCACCTCGTTCGTAATCCCGTCTCCATCGTTGTCGTCGCTGGCTGAATGCCAGTCGTAGCGGGATAGGATGGAGTACACATGACGTCCGCCTAAATCGGCAGCCACCGCGTACATGCCAAGCCACGTTCCGTTTCTGCCCGCGGTCAAATCGACCGGATACGCCGAGCTTGGCAGGTACGGAGTGACATCGCTCGAGCTTACCCACGTCTGGCCTGTGTTCGTGGACGTCAATGCGGCCACGCGATGGTAAAGAATTGTGCCGCCCTCTGGCGGGGGGCCAGACCTGGACGCTTGGATCATCCAGTTGCCTCGTTTGTCTGTCGCGATAGAAGGATACTCGTGCGCCGTGTTTGCCAGCTCGCCTGCCGTGACCAAGGTCATTGGGGACCAAGTGGACCCGTAATTCGAGGAGCGGACCGCAAACAGATCGGAACTCGTATCCGTCTCCAGATCGTGAGTGGCCAAAGACTGCCAAACGAGAATGACGTTCCCGCTGCCATCGGATGCGAGGGTCGGATAGGAATCCTCACCATCCCCGCTCGCCGTGTGCGACAGGGCTGAAGGGAGCGACCACGAAGTCCCGTTGTTGGTTCCAACCGAATACAGGATGTCTGGGTCCGCGCCGATGGTTCCGCCAAGAGTATTGTTGGAACCCCAAGCGGCGATCCATGTACCCGCCCCCGAGAAGACCAAGGCATCCGTCAGGACGGGAAATTCCGTCGAAGTGATCGCGTCCGCCTGAAGGACTGCTCTGGTCCCCCACGACACGCCATTGTTGGTGGAAACCGAGGCGTGCATGCCGCCTTTCACGGAGAGTCCCCCGATGTGTTCCAGAAAATACCAACAGACCACCCAGGTGCCGTGGCCGTCAGTCGCAGTTTTCGCATATGCTGCGAAGAGCGTGTCCGATCCCGACTGGCTATTCACTTGGACGCGACCGGACCAACTCACGCCGTCGTCCGTGGATCGCGCCGCCTGGATATTTCCGCCGTGCCATGCCACGACCCAGGCGCCATTTCCAAATGCAATACTGGGATACATTTCGTCGATGGAGTCCGCCGTCATGTCGCTTAATAGGAGTGCTGGTTCTGACCACGTGACACCGTCATCGGTCGACCTGCAAAAGAACACGTCGACGTCGGTCCCGCTGCCAAGTACGTTGGCGGACGAGCCCCAGACTATGACCCATGCGCCGGCCCCATTAGTCGCCGTGCTCGACCCATAGATGGAATTAGCAGCGAAGTGTTGGACTGGGTTCTCAAATGCATACTGTGCATCGCTGACGGGAACAGCAACCCCCATGATCCCAATTGCTGCAAGAATCCGGCCAAAGCCCCAAAACGGCACGGACGCTCTCTTGGACACGACATGACACACGGACAACAGTAACTCGCGGTGAATCATTTCCCCCTCCTCTTGAAAGCGAACTAGTTTCTCCATGCCCCCAGAGAGGATATAGTCCGCATTGTGTGACGAAACTAATGTATTGTAACCCCGGAGACTCAGAAGAGCAATGCCGTTCTATGGACATCACAAGGTTGCCTGGGGGCGATTCGCCGGATACAATGCCGCGATTGGGCGTGCGGACAAGATTAGGGGAGCGCACCCGTGTCGGAAGGAGAAACCTGACCATGCCAGCCAAGACTAACGTAACATTCGGTTTGATCGTCGGTAACCGCGGATTTTTCCCGGATGAGTTGGCCCGTGAAGGCCACGCATTCATGACGAAGCTGTTGAAGAAACTCGGGTACGGCGTCGTTGTCCTGTCGGACAAGGACACAAAGTACGGGTCCGTCGAGACGTGGGACGACGCGAAGAAGTGCGCGGATCTCTTCAAAAAGAACAAAGACAAGATCAGCGGCATCATTGTGACGCTTCCGAACTTCGGGGACGAGCGCGGCATTGCGGACTCGTTGAAACTGTCGGGCCTGGATGTCCCGGTGCTTGTGCACGCGTGGCAAGACGACGTCAAGAAGATGTCGCTTAAGCACCGGCGCGATTCGTTCTGCGGCAAGATGAGCGCGTGCAACAACCTTCAGCAATACGGCATCCCGTACTCGCTGACCGCGCGCCACACGCTGAACCCGGAAACGGAAGAATTCGAGAACGAGGTGCACGCATTCGCGGCGACGTGCCGCGTCGTATGCGGCCTGCGCAATTGCCGCGTCGGGGCAATCGGCGCGCGGCCCGCGGCGTTCAACACGGTGCGGTACAGCGAAAAACTGATGCAGGAATCGGGCATCAGCATCGAGACACTGGATTTGTCGGAGGTATTCGGACGCGCGGCGCGCTTGAGCGATTCCGATCCGAAACTGAAGGCGCGCATCGAGGCCATCAAAGGCTACACGAATACGAAAGGCGTCCCGAATCCAGCCCTGCTGAAGATGGCGAAACTGGCGCAGGTCGTACACGAGTGGAAGACGGCCCTCGACCTGAACGTCACGGCATTTCAGTGCTGGACCAGCATGGAAGAATTCTTCGGTATTGTGCCGTGCACCGTCATGAGCATGATGAGCGATCAGCTTGCGTCGTCCGCGTGCGAAACGGACGTGGCCGGGGCCATCAGCATGCACGCGCTGGCGCTTGCGTCGCAGACGCCGAGCTTCCTCCTCGACTGGAACAACAACTACGGCGACGACCCCGACAAGTGCGTCTGTTTCCATTGCTCGAACTTCCCCAAGAGCGCCTTCGAGGAAGCCGGCACGACCATGATTTATCAGGACATCATCGCGGGCACCGTTGGCAAGGACAACACGTACGGCTCGCTGTCCGGACGCATCAAGGCGCATCCGATGACGTACTGCCGCATGAGCACGTTCGACACCTACGGTCTGATCCGTGCGTATGTGGGCGAAGGCGCGTTTACCAACGATCCGATCGACACGTTCGGCGGATTCGGCGTGGCGCATGTTCCGGATCTTCAAGGGTTGTTGCAGCACATCTGCCGTAACGGGTTCGAACACCACGTTGCCGGGAACCACGGTCAAGTCGCGCGCGCCATTCACGAGGCCTTCACGGTCTATCTCGGATGGGATTGCTACTGGCATCAGGCGTAATTAAACAGGAGCACAAACGCATGAGTACTCTAGGCGTTGGAGTCATCGGAGCCGGTTGGGTCGCGGGCGAGTACATTCGCGCGGCGGACGCCGACCCAAATACGAAACTGGTTGGAATCTGCGCGCGCAAAGAGCGGTCCGCGCGCGACAAGGCCGCGGAATGCGGCGCGAAGTGCGATATCTTCACCGAGGTCGACAAGATGCTCGCGCACCCGGAGCTGGATATCGTGGTGGTGGCGACGCCGCCGAATTGCCACCGGGAGCAGGCGGTCGCGGCCGCGCAGGCGGGGAAGCATCTCGTGCTGGAGAAGGCCATGGCCAACACGCTCGATGATGCGCGCGCCATCCGCGATGCCGTGGCCAAGGCGGGCGTGAAGTCTGTCGTGAGCTTCGTGCTCCGGTGGAATCCGCTGTTCGAGATTATCAAGACCCAGCTTGCGGACAATTCCATCGGAAGTGTGTTCCTGGGCGAAGTGGATTACTTCCACGGGATCGGCCCCTGGTACAAGCAGTTTGCGTGGAACGTGAAGAAGGAGATCGGCGGTAGTTCGCTGCTTTCGGCGGGGTGCCACGCCATGGACGCGTTGCGTTGGTTCATGGGCGGGGAGATTGTCGAGGTGTTTCAGTACTCGGGCGGTGGAAAGTTTGGCCCGCTTGCCGCATACGAATACGACCCGACCTCCGTCACCATCTGCAAGTTCGCCGATGGACGCATGGGGAAGGTCGCGTCGTGCATCGAGTGCATTCAACCCTACGTGTTCAACATCAATCTTGTCGGCACGCAAGGGAGCATCCGTAACAATCTGCTGTATTCGAAACCCAAAATGCCGGGACAGACAGGTTGGGCGACGATCCCGACGGTCATGCCGGACAGCGGCGACGTGGCGCATCACCCGTTCCAAATCGAACTGAATCACTTGGTGGAGTGCATCAAGAGCGGCACGGAATCGCACTGCAATGTTGCCGATGCGTACAAGACGCATGAAGTGTGTTTCGCGGCCGATTTGTCGGGTAAGGAAGGGCGCCCGGTGCAACTGCCTTTGCCGTAGGCAAGCCCGGACGAGTCATCCATGAAACGCTTTTTGTCGAAGAACCTGTTGGTTTTGATCATGGGCGCGGTGTGCCTGTTTCTGGCGTGGCGTTCGCAGAACTTCCTCACGGAAGGCAACCTGTTGAACCTGATCCGGCGCACGAGCGCCGTGGCGGTGACGGCGGTTGGCGAAACCTTGGTCATCATTACGGGCGGCATCGACTTGTCCGTGGGAAGTGTCGCGGCGTTGGCAGGCGTGGTATCGACGAGAGTGCTTCGTGACTCTGAGTTCCCCGTCCTGGTTGGAATCCTTGTGGGCATCGGGACCGGGCTTCTGTGCGGCGGCATCAACGGCGCATTGGTTACGCGAGGCAAGATCCCGCCGTTTATTGTTACCTTGGGCATGATGCTCGCCGCTCGCGGGGCGGCCCACGTACTCGCGGGAGGCAGCCGAATCTCCGGAATGAGCAGCGGGTTCCGCCTCTTGGGCGGAAGCGAGGTCCCCTGGATACCGTTCGTGGTGACGCTGGTGATCGTTGCGATCTTCGCAGTGGTCCTGTACCACACGCGATTCGGCCGACAGGTTTATGCGGCCGGCGGGAATCTTGTAAGCGCCCGCCTGTCCGGCGTGCCCGTCGACTGGGTGCGCTTCTCCGTGTACGCGCTGTGCGGGATGCTCGCGGGATTCGCGGGCATCATGATCTCGTCGCGCACGGGCGTGGGTGACCCCACCATGGCGGAGGGAATGGAACTCGATTCGATCGCCGCGTGCGTGGTGGGCGGAGCAAGCTTGATGGGCGGCGAGGGCGGCGCATTCGGGGCGCTATTTGGAGCTCTGATTATCGGCACCCTCGTGCAACTGTGCCAATTGAACGGTATGAGCGATGAGTGGCAACGCATCGTCGTAGGCACCCTCATCGTTGTTCTTGTGTTTTTCGACAATATGCGAAAGCGTCGAAGCGGCAGACTCAGCGATTTGTAGGCGGCTTCGTTTACCGGGAGGTGATGCAATGAAACGGGCACTGACTGTACTGGCGATTACCTTGGCGGTCTTGGGATGCACCCCGCAGCAACCCGGCGCCGAGGCCCCAAGTTCCGCGGCTCCCAACGAAGCAGCCGCTCCGGCGTTACCGGACGCAACCGGCGCTCCGGCGCCCGCGGGCGACCTCTCCTTTGCCGTCGTGCCGAAAGGCTTGACCCATCAATTCTGGCTGACCGTGAAGAAAGGCGCGGAGACCGCCGCGGCAGAGCGGCAAGTCAAGATCACCTGGCTCGGCCCCGAGAAGGAAACGGACGTCGTCAAGCAGATCAATATTATCGAGGACATGATCGGCAGCGGCGTGAACGGGATCGTCATGGCTGCGTGCGACCAGGACGCGCTGGTGGATGTCGTCAAACGTGCATCCGATAAAGGAATCACCGTTGTGACGATCGACTCGGGTGTCAATTCGGAGATCCCCGTGTCGTTCGTCGCCACCGACAATACCGCGGGCGCCGCGGCTGCCGCCAAGGAGTTGGCCCGTCTCATCAACAATGAAGGCGAAGTCGGCGTGATTCCCTTTGTAAAGGGGGCATCGACATCCGAGTTGCGCGAGCAGGGCTTCATGAAGGGAATCGCGGAGTTTCCCAATATCAAAGTCGTGGCCGTTCAGCATTGTCAGAGCGACGTGTCCAAGGCGATGAACGTGACCGAGGACATGCTGACCGCGAATCCGAATCTCAAGGGCATCTTCGCGGCGAATGAACCCGCGGCCCTGGGAGCGGCGCAAGCGATCGAAGCCGCCGGCAAGACAGGTCAAGTGAAGATTGTCGCGTTCGACGCCTCGGACGACGAGGTCAGTGCATTGAAGCGCGGCGTCATCCAAGCGCTTGCCGTGCAAAACCCTTTCAAGATGGGATACGAAGGCGTCAAAGCCGCGTTCGATCACATCAAAGGGCAGCCGGTTGAAAAGCGCATCGACACCGGGGTGACCATGGTCACGCAAGAGAACATGAACGACCCCGAGATTCTCAAGCTCTTGAACCCGCTGTAGACCAGACGTCGTAGCCATCCAACCGTGTGCCTGCCCTGCGTGTTTAACCGGGAGGGGAGACGATGAGCGCGATTCCGCGGAGTCCACGGATTACTCGCCGCGATTTCGTTCGAAGCACGGTGGGCGCGGCATGCGCCGCCGCAATAGCGCCGGGCGCGCTGCAGGCCTTTGCAGCGGAGCGGCCCCCGAATTTCGTCATCATCTTCACCGACGACCAGGGGTACGCTGACGTCGGGTGCTTTGGCGCGCCGGATATCAAGACGCCGCGACTTGACCGCATGGCCGCGGAGGGGATGCGCTTCACGGACTTCTATTCGGCGGCGCCCGTGTGCACGCCGTCGCGCGCGGCGCTCATGACGGGATGCTACCCGCAACGCGTCGGCATGGCGGACATGCCGCGCGAAAAGGGCCGCGGCCACGTCATCTTTCCGGATATGACCTGCGGCCTCAATCCCGACGAGATTACCATCGCGGAGATGCTCAAAGGGCAGGGGTACGCGACGGCCTGCGTGGGCAAATGGCACCTGGGCCACAAGCCCATGTTTCTTCCGACGCGCCACGGTTTCGATTCGTACTTCGGGATTCCTTACAGCAATGACATGAAGCCGACGCCGTTGATGCGAAACGAGGAGGTCATCGAAGAGCCCGCGAACCAGGACACGCTCACGGAGCGCTACACGGAAGAGGCCGTGCGCTTCATTCGCGAGAACAAGGATCGGCCCTTCTTTCTCTACATGCCGCACAACATGTCGCACACCCCGTTGCACGTTTCAGACCGCTTTCGTGGCAAGTCCGCGGGGGGGCTCTACGGCGATGTCATCGAGATGATCGATTGGAGCGTAGGCGCGGTACTCGACGCACTGGCCGAAAGCGGCGTGGACGGCAATACGCTGGTCGTCTTCACGTCCGACAACGGCCCCTGGTATTCACAGGGCGAGAACGGGGGACACGCGACGCCGTTGCGGGCGGGCAAAGGGACGACGTTCGAAGGAGGCATGCGCGAGCCGTGCATCATGCGCTGGCAGGGGCATATCCCCGCGGGCGCGGTTTGCCATGAAGTATCGACCACGATGGACCTGTTTCCTTCCATCGCGAAATTGGCCGGCGCGCCGATTCCCACCGATCGCGTAATCGACGGCAAGGATATCGCGCCCCTGATGACGGGCCAGCCCGGCGCGAAAACGCCTCACGAAGCGTTCTACTACTACTCCCAGAACCAACTCGACGCCGTCCGCAGCGGCGATTGGAAATTGCGCGTGGCTACGCCGCTCAAGGAAGAACAGATTCGAGGACTTGCGGCGGGCGAGCGTGAATTGCCCGAGGCGTTGTACAACCTGCGAACCGATCCCGGCGAACAGAAGTCCGTCATTCAGGATCATCCGGACATCGCGGAGCGCTTGCGCGGGTTGCTGCAAATTGCCCGTGAAGACCTTGGCGACGCGCGAACCGGCGTAGTCGGCAAGAACGTGCGGCCCGTGGGCGTCTGGACGGAATAGCCGGGCCTGACAGCTTGTCTGCGCTATGCCCTTTGCGCGCCGAGGTACCGCATGGCGAGGAGGGTGATATCGTCGGACTGGGGGTGGCCGTCGGTGAACACGCGCACCTCGGACACGACGCCTTTGATCAGGACATCTGGCGGCAAAGATTGGAGACCGGTTACCGTTTCCATCAGGCGCGGTTCGGAGAAGAGGGTATGCCCCTCGTCCATCGCTTCGCTCACGCCGTCGGTGTAGAGCAACAGTCCTTCGCGCGGCTGCAACTTGATGGTGTCCGTTTCGTAGGCGGCGTCTTCCGCGACGCCGAGCACAAGGCCGCCGGTGCGGGGCAGTTCGCGCACGGCCCCCTCGTGACCGATCAGAATTGGCGGGAGGTGCCCGGCGATACTGTACTCCACGATGCCCGTTCGCGTATCGAGGATGCCGTACACGAGCGTCACGAAAAGCCCCGCGCCGTTGTCCGCGCAGACGAGCGTGTTCACGTGACGCAGGCAGTCGCCCGGCGTCATTCCGGTGACGGCCGTCGCCTTGAGCAACGTGCGGCATACCGCCATGAATAGGGCCGCCGGCATTCCCTTTCCGGCCACGTCGCCGATGACGATACCGAGCCGGTGTTCGCTGATGAAGAAGAAGTCGTAGAAATCGCCGCCGATTTGGCGCGCGGGAATCATCTCCGCGTAAATCTCGAACTCGGAACGATCCGGGAACGGCGGAAACGTCTGCGGCAGAATGGCCTGCTGAATCCGCGCCGCCACGTCCAATTCCCGTTGCACCGCCGAGAGATCTTCGCGCGCATCGCGCGCCTGCTTCATCGTCTCCAATTCCTGGCGCGTCTTTTCCAGCGTAATTTCCAGGTCTTTGAAGTCGATGGGCTTGGTGATGAAATCGAAGGCCCCGCGGTTCATTGCCGCGCGGATGTTCTCCATATCGCCATATGCGGAGACGATGAGGGACTTTCGGATGGCTTCGAGCTTCGAGAGATGCGAAAGCAAGGTCAGGCCGTCCATTTCGGGCATGTTGATGTCCGTCAGCACGACTTCAATGGACTCGTCGTCGCGCAGCTTGTCGAGCGCTTCGACGCCGCTGCGCGCAAACAGGAAATCGTAGCGGCCTTCGCGAATACGTCCGCGAAACCGCTGCCGAATCAGGGCCTCCAGGTCGGGCTCGTCGTCGACGACGAGAATTCTCATCGGGATAGTTTCAGTGATCATCCTTGGTGCTCAATCAATTCGTGTATCTTTGCTTTCAGGCCGTCGAAGTCGATCGGTTTGGCGATGTAGGCGTCCGCGCCCGCGGTCATTGCAGCTTCGTAATTTGTCTCGTCGTGGTACGCAGTTATCATATACACCATAAGGTGTGCTTTCGTTTCTTTGATGCGCCGCAAAAGCTCGATGCCGTTCATTCCGGGCATGTTGATGTCCGACAGAATAAGCACGAGATCGGCCATGCCGTCCTTGCCAAGATACTGCAGGGCATCCTCGCCCGAAAACGCGAAATGGAGGTCCACCAACCCCGCCTTCATTTCCTTGCGAAATCGCTGGAGGAAGAGCGTCTCGATGTCGCGCTCATCGTCAACCACGAGTACCTTGATCATATTCCGCTCCCGATATCGGCCACCGCTTTCGGCAGCGCGACTCTTACTTCCGTGAATGCTCCCAATTCGGAGTCGACCGAGATCTGCCCTCCGTGCTCTCCCACGACGATGTCGTAGCAGATTGACAGGCCGAGCCCCGTCCCTTCGCCCGCGGGCTTCGTGGTGAAGAAGGGAGTGAACACGGATTCGCGTATGTCCTTCGGAATACCTACGCCGTTGTCGCGCACGCGCAATTCGACATGCTCCTTCCGGTTCAGCGTTTGCACAATCACCTTCGGCGCGAAGTCCTCGCCTTCGACGCGCTTGCGCTCGTAGGCGGCGTAACAGGCGTTGTTGACGAGATTGAGCACGACGCGGCTGATGTCCTGCGCGACGATCGGCACGAAAGGAATCGTCTCGTCGAGGTTCAAGTCGATCTTGACTCGGAACGAGGCGTCGCGCGCGCGCATGCCGTGGTAGGCGAGCTTCACAAATTCGGTCGCCAGCGCGTTCAGATCGGCGGGGCGGCGTTGATCCGATTTGCCTCGGGAATGCAGCAGCATGCTTTGCACGATGCTGTCCGCACGGCGGCCGTGTTCTCCGATTCGCGCCGCGTTCTGCGAGATATCGTTGAATAATTCGAACAAGGCTTCGCCATCGCTTCCAGCCAGCTTCTCGCCATGCTTCTCAAGCAAAGCGCGCGCTTCGCCCACCAATTCCACGGTGAGCTCGGCGAAATTGTTCACGAAGTTGAGAGGGTTTTTGATTTCGTGGGCGATCCCTGCCGTGAGCACACCCAACGACGCCATCTTTTCCTGGATGATCATCCGGCTTTGGGTTTGCCGCAGCTTCTCGAGCGTGGCTTCCAGTTCGATGTTCTTGGCTTCGATTTCCTGTGTCCGCGCCGCAACCTGCTCTTCCAACGTCAGGCTGTAATTCTTGTGCAACTCCTGCGCCCATTTGCGCTCGGAGATGTCCGTGACGCTGCCGCGGATGAGTTGGCGGCCCGTGGCGGGCAGGCGCACCAGACGGATTTCGCACGGGATGATTCTGCCGCCCGCGTGCATGCAGTTCCATTCGAACTTCGGGCTTTCGCCCGAAAGCGTCTGCTGGATGCGGTCGTGAACGAGCCCGTTATTCAACGCGCCCACCGTCTGACCCGGCGCGCTTATGTCCATCGGCCCCATTGTCAGGAGGCGATCCCGGTTCAATCCGAACAGGCGTTCCGCGTTGTGATTCGCGTCGACGAACTTTAGCGTCTCCACGTCGATGACGACTATGGCCTCGGGGGCATGCTCGACCAGCGTGCGGAAACGCTCCTCGCTCTCGTGGAGTGCCTTCTCCGCTTCCTTCCGTTCGGAAATGTCGCGCAGAAACGCGCTGAAGGTATGCGAGCCGCCCACGTTGCTGTGCGTTACGGAAAGCTCGACCGGAAACTCGTGTCCGTCGCGGTGTAACGCGGTGAGTTCCACGCGCCGCCGCATGCGCTCCGTTTGACCGGTCCGAAGAAATCGTTTGAATCCGCCGATATGCGCGTCCCGGTAGCGTTGCGGCACGATGAGGGTGCTCAAATCCTTGCCGATGGCGCGCTCGCGCGGCCACCCGAACACGGCCTCCGCCTGCCCGTTCCAACCGGTCACGATGCCCGATTCGTCCATGGAGACGAATGCATCCAGCGAATTGTCGAGCACGGCGCTGTTGCGTTGTTCGCTCTCGCGAATGGCCTTTTCCCACACCTTGCGTTCCGTGGCGTCGCGAAAGTGAAGGACGATGCCCTGAATGTCCGGATCGCCCATGAGGTTGACGCTCACGGATTCGATGTGCCGCCACGTGCCCTCGCGGTGGCGCAGGCGGAATTCCAGGAAATGCGACGTGGCCGGGCTTTCGATGCGCGGCATCAACGCCAACGTGAGCGATGCGAAGTCTTCGGGATGGACGTACGTCTCAAGGTGTTTGTAGAGCATCTCCTCGGGGCGGTAGCCCAGCGCTCGCTGGATGGACGGTGTGACGTAGGTAATTCGATGGTGATGGTCGACCACCAGGGTGTGGTCCAAGGCCTGGTCGGGCAGTTCCTGCAACGACTCGCGCAGCCGCATCGGGCCCGCGCCGGCGCGCGACGCCGTGTCCATGACGATGGCCGCGAACCGCGCGATGGCCAGCGCGAAGTTTTCTTCGTCGGACTGCCACTGACGCGCCGGGCCCACGTGCTCGTGGCACAACACGCCCACGACCTCGCCGTGTTCCCAGATCGGCACGTCCAGCATCGACGAAATGCCGTGCGGAGTCAGATAGGCCTTGGAGAATTCCGCGGTTCGCGGGTCTTCGTGCGCATCGTGCGCGACAATTGTGAAGTCTTCGTCGATGGCCGCGAAGTAGGCGGGATAGTCCGTCTTGCGCAGAACGGCTCCGGAAGTGAATTCCCCCGACGAACGTTCATACAGCGCCATCTGATGGAGGAGGCCTGCCGGCCGTTCGTAACGCCACACTCCGACGCGATCGCAATTCAATGTCCGCGCCGCCACTTCGACCAGCGCCCGCAACGCCACCTCGGGGTTGTCTTCTTCGGCTACGCTGACCTTCGACAACTCCACCAACGCGGTGTTCTGCGACCGAAGCCGTTGCTCCATCGAGGGCGCAGCCGTCCCTGTCGTGATTTCGTTCATCGTATCGGGTTCAACAGACACAGAGGTTTAGCCTTTTCTTCATTTGGGGCAGCGGACGCACCCGCGCCGTGCGACAGCCAGATGCGCGTATTGTACCGAATTCGGCGCGGATTCCGAAGTCGCGCACCCGCCGCCCGAATCGCCGTTACTTTGGCGGTGCGATATACCCGTAGCAGCGGCCCATCCAGTAGGGCATTAGCCACGCCACACCTTCCGCCTCGGAATAGCCGTCGGCTCCTTGGACGGCGACCCACGGGTTGCGGTCCCATTGCGCGACGGCGCGCTCGCTCGGCGGCACAAGGCGGCCGGTTTGGATGTATTCGATTTCCGGACGCCGCACGCGCCGCAGATCCTCGCGGGTGCTGTTGTCCATGGTCCACTCGATCAAATCAAGCGGCGCGTCGCGCATGAATGCGACCGATTGCGTCACGTCCGTTTCCGCGCCCGAGCACAGCCGGTACACAAAATCGAACCAGTAGCTCTGGTCGTCCTTGAGTCCGCTGTACCACCGCTCGAGTCCTTGCAGATAGTACTCGCGCAACGCCGGGTCTTTCTCGCTCAGGAGCAATCCGGGAAAGGTCATAGCCAGCAGTTCGTCATCGATGTGCGTGCGCTGCGAGAGAATGAACGACTTGCCCGCGCTCGCGTTCTTGGCGTATCCGTGTTTCTCGATCAGTTCCCGGTACACGCGGTCGTATTTCCGGTCGCCCGTGATCGTGAAGGCGACCTTGAGAAACGACAAAATCTCCGTCGAGTTGATGCCGCGTTCCGCGGACCAGTTGGGGTCGTGGTTCAGCCGGTCCGGAGCCCACACGCCCCAACGCGTGTGCTTCCCGTCGATGTCCTTGAGTACGAGCCCCCCGTCTACGATATGGTCCGTCACGCGGCGAACGTGCTCGCGCACACGCTCCTTTTCGGCATCGTCGGCGACGAGTGTGTAGTAGAAGAAATAGCCGAAGTAGTGCCCCACGACTTCATCCGAGCTCGTGTCGCCTTTCCAGAGCCACTTTCCGTCCGCGCTCGGACGCCACCGCACATCGACCTGCTTCCAGCGCGGTTCGCGAACCATTCGCTCGGCAAGCTCTTCGTCCGTGACCTGCTCGTTCGGGTCGTTCACCTTGCCCCAATCCGTGGGCACGATGGTCCGCGCGAAGAAGCCGTCTGTGCCCGTGACGGTTTGCAGCAGAACCAGCAGGTCAAAGGCGCGCTTCGCTTCGTCGCGCGCGTCCGGGTCTTTCGTGGCGGCATAGCGGAACGCCTGCATGACCAGGTAGTAGGCCGTATATGAGCCGTCGTTGTCGTCGTCGATAAACTTCGACGACGACACGTCCCCCTGCACGGTCAGTGCACAGCGCCGCACGATTCCCGGCTCGCGAATGTGGCGCGCGCGGCATACCTTCATGAACTCGCCGGCCTTTTCGGCTAAGGTGATTGGCCGTCGCTTGATGGCGCTGACGCCTTTGTCGGTGGCAACCCACACGCTGCCGTCCGCGGCAATCGCGAGGTCGCGCACGTCGTTGCTTACCAGCCACCGCAGCCCGTGCCGCAACGACCATGACGCGCCATCGTAGCGCGCGACACCCAGCGCGGTCCCCATCCAAACCGCCCCGTCCGGCGCGATGGCGAGAGCGCGCACATCGTAGTTTGGCAAACCCTCCGCTGCCGTGAGGGACTGAAGCCGATGCCCATTTCGATATACATCCACGCCGCCCAGTTGTCCCACCCACAGGCGGCCATCGCCGCCCAGCGCGAGCGCCCGCACGAAGCCGGAGACAAGCTCGTCTTCGCGGACCAAGCGCGAGTCGCCTTTAAGCGAGCGTTCGAACAGGCCGTGGCTCGTTCCCAGATAGAATCCGTTTGACGATTGCGGAAGCACGGCGCGCGGCGAATCGGACCAAGGCCCTTGGATTCGCACCCACGTCTTCCCGTCGAGACCCCATATCGCATCGACCCCCGCTGCAATGAGTCCGTCTTGATTGACGCCGATGTTGGCGATAGGACCATCGACTTCGGCCACCCGCTCAAGAGAATTCCCCGCGACGCGATACAAACCGTTCCAGGCGCCTACCCAGATAGTCCCTTGTGGGTCCACGGCGACATCGAACGTACTGCCGATATCGCCCTTGCCGCCGAGGGTATCCCATTTGCCATCCCGCAGGGTTCGCACGCCTGCCTTCGTCGCTACCCACACGCCGCCCTTGACGTCGACCGTTATGGCGCGCCCGTCGTTCTCGGCGGCGGTCGCCAACGGATACCGCTCGTGGTACTCCTGCAAGTAGGGTTCGTCGGAAATGGGGTCCGCGGTAGCCATGGCTGCAAGCGCAAGCAGAGCTGCGAAAAGACACACGGATAGAGCGGGGAACCGGGACATGAGGAGTCCTCCCTTGCGGTCAGCGCGAATTGGTCGAAATCAGGAAAGGCCCTTCACACGCCTTCCTGTTGAAGGAAAATACCTTTGTCGACTTGCGAGAAGAACTGCTGGTAGAACGCGGCATCCGTGATCGGGCTGGCCGACATAGTCGCGCCGTTTGCCCCAAGCACCCGCTGCTGAAAGTTGACCCGCACGCGCGATTGCTTGTCGAAGGCGCTCACATTCGCCGTGCAGTCCAGCACGAGCGTTTTCGAGAGCAACGCTTCCTTCTTCTCGGCGCGTTTGATTTCCTTCTTCGAGTGGGGGATGTCGGTCATCTTGTTTGCCGACAACAGCCCAAGCTGCGTGTCGGCGTTGTTGATGATGTACCCCATGTCTTGCAGCACGTTCACCATGGCTTTCATCACCAAGCGGATGTCCTGCGTGTCGTACTCCCGCGTCTGGTATCCGCGCAATTCGAGCTGCGACGGCGGCGGCGGCGAATCGCCGTCGGACATGCAACCCGCGCAGGCAAAGACACTCGCCAACGCCACGACAACGGAACCGATTCGAGTGCGCATGCTAGAACGTGCTCGTGTGGTACGAGAAGGTCTCGACCTTGTCATCCTTGTCGTAACGGATGATCACGGTCAAGGTCTTCTGAGTTGTTGCGGAGGAACCGCGGTTCTTCGACCGGCCCGCGTTGACGTTACCCAAGACCAGCACGTTCCCCGGAATCCCCGCGGCGCCGACATTGGCGTTGGAATTCGAACTCGAATTCTTGTACGAGGCTTCCGTCGCGATCTTGTCGTAAATCCACGTCTCGTTGCCTGCGCTGTCGCGCCGCACCATGTTCGGCGACCCAAGGGCCTCGGCCACCTCGATCGACGACATACCCACGCGGATTTCCTTCTGCACGATGCCAAGCGTCATGTTGCGATCCTGCTCGGAATGCAGTTTCCGGGCGCAACCAGGGGTAAGCAGGGCGGCCAAAGCCAAGCCCGCGGAGATGACAGCAATTCCAAACTTCATGGCACTTCTCCAGAGTTGACCTACTGAAGGAGATCCTACGGCGTATCCCGGCACAATGCAATGAAGCCAAACCGGACCCGGATCGCGAAAAAGTATCCCCGTGAGTCGATGTTTGGGCGTATAGTGATACTGCCAAGGGGCGCAAGGAGTACGGCCATGACAACCCGAAGGAAATGGATGTTTGGCGGCGTGGCAGGGGGCGTGGCTCTCGTACTTGTGGCCGTCTTGTACGTCAAGGTGCAGGAAGCGCGGCATAGCGTCCGCCAGACATTGTGTGTTCACAATCTCAAGTTCATCAGCACGGCAATGCAAGTGTATGCCAGAGACAATGGGGGAAGCTTCCCCAACTCGCTCTCTGCGCTTTATCCACAGTACCTCCCGCAACTCGAAGCGTACATTTGCCCTGAATTGCTGCCGGATTTCGAGAAGAAACGTGACATCTCGCAACCCACTTCCAGTAAGCTGGAGCCTGCGGAAATCGACTCGATGGCAAGCTACGTTCTGGTCCCCGGATTAACCTTGAGCGGCGACAAAGACGCTGTAGTCGCGTACGAGAAGACGGACAACCACTCGGGGAAGGGGCGGAGTTTTCTCTATCTCGACGGCCGGGGGGCGTGGGAACCGTCAGAGAAATGGCGGGACGGCCCCCCGAACGTCAACCTACCGCCGGGTTTCCGGGAGTAGTCACCTCTCCCGCGTGCCCTACTTCTGTCGCGTTGCGAGAGCCACTATGCGCTCTTGCCCTCAAAGCGGCAGTCCATTCCCGCTCGGCCAAAAGGTACGTCGAATGAGAGAGGTTTGGATGTGCCCCAGATTCCTACCTGCCCCCTCCCACGCGCAGGGTGTGGCAAAGTGCGAAAATTGCTTTACCTCCGGGGATTTCGAGTGTATAGTGGATTCAACATTTGAAGGCTGCGGTAGGGGGAGGGGTCATGACACTGCGAAAAAAGTGGGTTCTTGGTGGCGTGGCGGGTCCGCTGGCGCTAGTTGCGGGCGTTGTCATGTTTGTTGCGCTGCAGGACGCTCGCAAGAAGACGTACCAGACGCGATGTGTCCACAATTTGAAGTTCATCAGCATGGCGTTGAGTCAGTACGCGAAGGACAACGACGGGAGCTATCCGAACTCGCTCTCGGCACTCTATCCGGAATACCTTCCGGACCTCGATGCATTCGTTTGTCCGCAACTGCGAGTGCCGTTTGAGAGCGAGCGCGGGACGCAACATCCGTTCGCGCCTGGGCCGAAGCCGGAGGAGATCGATTCGCTGGGGAGTTATGCGCTAGTTCCCGGTTTGTCCGCGAACGGCGACAAGGATACCGTGGTTGCCTACGAGAAGGAAGACAACCATTCAGGGAGAGGGCGAAGTCTTCTTTATCTCGATGGCCGTGGCGCGTGGGAACCGCCGGAGAACTGGCGAGACGGCCCCCCGAACGTGAATCTTCCCGTGGAACTAAAGAAGCCGTAGCTCCGGCGAGCGGCAAGCGGCCGCAACGGCGTTTCTGTGCCGAGCTGCATTTCGCGCGCAGGCACAAGAAAACAACTCTTGGCGTCGCCGTCAGTCTATTTCACGCTTGCGGATCGCACCAGCACGACGACGATGATGAACGGAACGAGACCGGCCAGCCACCACTTGTTGTCGACCACCCACACGTAAATATCGGCAAGGCCAATCATGCGCGCCGCCTAGTCGTAGCGTTTCAGGGTTTTCTCGCGCCATTCCTTCAACTGGTCCGGCGTCATTTGGTTGCGGATTTCTTCCATGGACTTCGATTCGGCCTCCGCATAGGCGGCGGGGTCCGTCTGCACGGCAACAACCGACAGGACCAGCGTAAGCAAGGACAGGCAGATGCCAATGAAGCACTTCGAACGGTCACGGAAGAATTCGACCCGAATTAGGCCGATGGTAGCCCAGATCACGGAAATTACAGGGACAATCAGAATAACGTAGGGCGACGGCACGAAGGATGTGCCACCCAGCGGGATTCGTCGCAGGGTGGGAAAGACAAGCATGACCAGCACGATCAAGAGGCCGGCCAGTCCGATATACATACTAAGAACCCAAGGCTGAGGAATCTTTCGGGCGCTTGCGACGAGAGCCTCCGTGGCCACCTCTTCGATCACTTCGTCAGGCGCTGCCTCGTGGCCGTGGTCGTGTTCCGCCGCGGCTTTTGCGTGCGCCCGCTTTGCCTGGCGGTCCTCATAGCACTTGATGCAAAGACTGCGCCCGCCGCGCGTTTGATGGATGTGGGTGGGGCACGAAAGACTTCCGCACTGCTCGCAGGGAACGCCGCACGACTCGCAGAGCAGACCTTGGCATTCGGCACAAAAACCCACCGAGCTTCGGACCTGACAAACAAGGCATTCCATAACCGTACGCCTCCTTTTGGATCCCCTAACGCGCCTCAATCTAGCACAGGGATAAGCCCTTTGCAATCGGGAAGTGAAGACAATCGCGCCAAAGAGGGCAAAGCACTCAAAGCCGAGGCGCATAGGGAAGGGCCGTTTCGCCGAGACGTCCGCGGGTAAGCGACATCCTCGGGAAAAGCCTAAGAGGCGCTTTCGGCGAAACCGCCTTACCTTCAGGCCCCGCCTCTGAACCGCCCCGCCTTTGATTCTGAAGGCGCGACTTTCACGAGGCAGATGACGGGATAGAAGGCCAAATGCAGACGCGCGCTACGGTGTAAGTCTCCGCGCTTGGGGTAACATGACAATAGCCAGACCGAGCGCCGTCCACACAAGCATGCCGACGATGCCTGTGAAACCGCCGAGCACCGGATTCGCGTCGGGAAAGAGTAGCCGCCAGAGGCCGTAGGCCTGCCCATTGAATGTCCCATGAATCCAGGCTGCAAGGATGACGCTTCGGTATCGCAGGGACATTTCGTTGATGAAGATTCCCAAGCTGGCTGTCAACCCTACCATGGCGAGCACGCCAAGAATGGGATAGCCGGGGTAGTTGAACCCCGCGACGATCAGCGGCGCGTGCCACAACCCCCAGATGACTCCAACGAGGGCGTATGCCTTGGGTTTCCCGAGCGGCATCAGCTTGGGCAACAAGTACCCTCGCCATCCCAGTTCTTCGCCAAATCCAAAAATCCCATTCACACACGGCCCCAGAATGATGCTCGACACGAAGACTGCGGGCAGGATCAAATGGGAGGGTGGCAGCGATGCTACATCCATGCCTCGCCGTGCAAGCATTTCGCTGAACGTCGTCAACCGCCAGTCGGGCGAGGTCAAGCCCAGCACAAACGTTAAGAGATAGATTGCCGCGAACGTTGCCGGGACGAGCAGCATGGAGATTAGGTAGGGCCTCAGCGGCCCAATGCGGAGGTTTACGCCTCCAAACCCTTCTTTCGTGATGACTTTGACTACGATGACCGTGGCAAGCGCCGGAATCCACATGGCCATGCCAACCAGCAACGCGGCGTATGGAGGCGCTAAGGCTTGCCCGGGCGAGCCGCCGAAGTTCAGAACAACCCCCGATGCGATAAGGCAGCCTTCGTAGGCGTAGGTGATGCCAAAGGTCAAGAGCAGGAACGCGAGAATTCCCTTACTGTCTTTCATCGCTACTTCCAACGTGTTGTCCCCCCAACGCGTTTGGCGACCATTTCCTTGGATGCTGCAAGACATGATAACGTTGCATGCACGAAGTTGATACGCAAGGTTCGTTACTGCGGAAGAGTGCGAAACTGCCCAGTTTCGCACGAGCGTCGAGAGGGAATTCCGAATGAGACTGTTCCGTATTTCTGGCGCGCTTCTGTGCGCGATTGTTGTGCCATGCCTGGTGGGCGCCGATTCAGTTGCCCGCGCAGACGATTCGACCGCGATGCGCCCGTGGGCTGATGCACATCTCCTGAAAGACAACGGCGCTACCGCCGCCTTCTCGTTTCAGTATGGGGGAGTGCCGTCGAAAGAACTCCTGCCCGCGTGGGACGCAACGCAGACCGAAAAGGACTATCGCATTACTCGAACGTTTACCGACGCCAAGACAGGTCTGCGCGTCGACTGCGATATTGCCCTCTTGGACGGCTACGACTCAGTGGAATGGGTGGTGCGCTTGACCAACACCGGAAACACAGACACGCCGCTTATCGAAAATCTTCTTGCTTTGGACGCGGCAATGGAGGGATTGGGCGGCGAGGTGCTCGTACACCATTCGCTCGGCGACAGCAATTCCGAGAAGAGTTTCGCGCCCGTCCTGGACGTGTTCGCGGCGGATCGCCGCGATTCTCTCGAATTCTCTCCGAGCGCCGGACGGTCTTCGGAAGACCACTTGCCGTTCTTCAACCTCGACGGTCGCGATCACGGCTTCG
>JBAZRU010000009.1:0-14724 GCA_041662805.1 Candidatus Hydrogenedentales bacterium
GTGGGCGGTATCGACAAAGTCGCTGCTGTGAACAAGGAAAAGGCCAAGCTGCTCTACGAGACCATCGACGCAAGCGGCGGATACTACCGCGGGCACGCGAAGGCGGAGAGCCGTTCGCTGATGAACGTGACGTGGCGGCTTCCGAGCGAGGAACTCGAACAGAAGTTTGTGAAGGAAGCCACTGCGGCCGGGCTTCATGGACTCAAGGGACATCGTTCGGTGGGCGGATTGCGCGCGTCTATTTACAATGCCGTTGGGCTGGACAGCGTGACGGCCTTGGCTTCGTTCATGAAGGCATTCCACTCTGCCAACGGTTAAGGCGAGCAGTGAACTGGGGCAAGGCAAGGAAGCCGATGTTGGTATGATGCCTACGTAAAGTAATGCAGGACGGATCCGGGCGCGCGAGGACCCTGAATGCTTCAGTCACTCTTGGAGCGTACGGCGAAAAGTCTCGAAAAGCGTGGCCTGCCTTTCATGATTATTGGAGGGCAGGCGGCCTTTGCGCACGGGGAGCCGCGCGCCTCGAAGGATATTGGCATCGCGCTGGGTTTCGGCCCGGAAAGCGTCAAAGCGGTATGCGAGGTCATGCGTGAAGTCGGTCTGACTTCGCTGGCCGATTCCCCCGAACAATACGTTGCGGAGACTTATGTGCTGCCCTGTCTCCACGAGAAGGCAGGCATTCGCGTAGGGTTCATTTTTACACTTACCGGGTATGAGGCCCGCGCCATTCAGCGGGCCATACCCAGAAAAGTCGGCAAAACACTCATCCCGTTCGCATCCCCGGAAGACCTGATCATCGAAAAAGTCTTCTCGGGAGGACAGCAGGACCTTGACGACGCTCAGGGAATGTTGTTGCGCCATAAGGGGTTGGATCTCGAATACATACGCGAGATCCTCCTCAACCTGGAGCAGGCATTGGGACTTACGCTGCTTGCCAGGTTCGATGCGATTGCGGCCGCTCACGAGGATTCGGATGTACGCAAGTAAGTTCCCCTCGACGTATGCAGGGGAGGGAGGAGTCCAGTGCACGTACGCAAAGCGGTGATTACGGCGGCAGGGCGCGGGGCGCGCTTATATCCAGCCGCCGATACAGTGCAGAAGGCGATGCTGCCGCTCATGGACCGGGATGGCCTGGTGAAACCGGTCATTCAGATTATTGCCGAAGAAGCGCTGGATAGCGGCATCGAGGAAATTTGCGTCATCTGCGCGCCAGGCGACGAGTCGCAGTATGCGCGATTGTTTGAGTCGCTCAAAACCAATCTCCTCGCCGCGCATAGGGGGCAGGAGTGGGCCAAGCTGCAAGCCGAACGCCTTTCGCATCTTGGCCGAAGTCTCCGGTTCGTACCGCAAACGGAACCACTGGGCTATGGTCATGCGGTCTATTGCGCACACGAGTTCGTGGGTGACGAGCCTTTTCTCTTGCTCTTGAGCGACCACCTCTACGTCTCGCATCTCTCCGGAACGCGGTGCGCCCAACAGATCATCAATCTCGCCACGCAAGAGGGCTGCAGCGTTGCAGGCGTCCAAGCTACCCGCGAGCATTTGGTTGGTCACTATGGGACGGTGGCCGGCAAGCGCCAGGCAAACGTCCCCGGCGCGTACCAGATTGAGCGGATCCTCGAGAAGCCCTCGTTGAGTGTCGCAGAAGTCGAGCTTCACACACCGGGGCTGCGTGTTGGACATTACCTCTGTTTCTTCGGCATGTACGTACTGATGCCATCCATATTCCGTGTGTTGGGTGAAAACGTCTCCTTCGCAAAATCGAGCGGTGGCGATGTGCAGTTGACGACGGCACTCAACGCACTTGCCGTCAAAGAGCGATGCTTGGCGCTGGAAGTGAAGGGATCTCGCTACGACATCGGAGCAAAGTATGGAATGCTTCAGACTCAGATGGCGCTAGGCCTTGCGGGGCAAGACCGGGGCGAAATCCTCACAACCATTGCCGAATTATTGGCGGAGTCGCGTCGTCAAGGCGGCGAATAGCGCAGTGAATCCTTTTCTTGAAACCATATCCAGTATCGACGCCAAGACGCGCGACCGGTCGTATCTCTCGCTCTGTCAGGGCATGAGCGCATCGGAACTCCTCGCCGCGCTAGATGAAGTCGAACGCTTCCGGGGCAGCGCCTCCAATCTCTACGAGCGGGTTCGCGCGACCTTGTTCTTGTATGCGGGTTGCCGATTCTCCTTACTGGAGTCAACGGACCTGGCGTCGGTCGGAAGGGTTCCCTACGACGGCTTCACCGACCTGCTCAACCGAAGGTTTGAAGAAGCCATTTCACGGTTCCGCAACGCGCTTGCAGATCAAGGGCCGAACGCGGCGGTCTTGAGTGCACTCGCGGAGGCCTACCGGCACCTCGCCTTTCAAACCCTTGCCGATCAAGTGCGGCGAAGCGTGCGTGCGGGACGCGGTAATCAGTGGATGTTTCGCGTCGGACACACGGACGATCACCCCGTGCGGATTCGGCCTGAGCTGCTGCAACGCGAGCAGGGCTCTCTGCTCTACCCTGTCCTTGTGGAATCAACGCCAGTGCGCCTAGACTTGAGCCACAGCGGCTGGTCCGACATCTTCTTCCTGGGTATGGACTATCCCGAGGGCGCTCGAGTAGTCAACATCTCCGTCGACCTCGGCGTATACGGTCGCGATGCGAGTGTGCGGCCTCCAATAAGCTGCTACGTGCGGGTAATTCAGGAACCCCTGCTTCGTCTAACGAGCGTGGATCTAAATGCGACGAAGGACGTCACCGAGCTGTCCGACCTCTTCAATTTCGGCAATGACTACTTGAGCCTTCTGAAAGCGGGCGTCATTGCTAGCGGGCTTATTCCTCCTTCCTTCGAGGGAACTTCGCACTCGATCGCGGAGGTTCTCTCCCGCGTTGCTGGAAGGGGCATGGGAATTGAGTTGGTCACTCAAGTGAACGACATCCCCAAGGGATCGCGGTTGGCGGTTTCGACCAACTTGCTTGCGGGCATTGCCGCGGTGCTCATGCGCGCTACTGGACAAACCGCCTCCCTTGAAGGTCCTCTTGGCGAGAACGAACGGAGACTCGTCGCGTCGCGCGCGATCCTTGGCGAATGGCTGGGCGGATCGGGTGGAGGCTGGCAAGACTCGGGCGGCGTGTGGCCGGGCATCAAGGTGATTGAGGGCGCGCCCGCGACTCAAAGCGACCCCGAGTTCGGCGTCAGCAAGGGCAGGCTTTTGCCGCGCCACCGGATTCTTGGCGCGGACGAATTGCACCCCGAGATTACCGAACGCCTCGCGCAATCGCTGGTGCTTGTGCATGGGGGCATGGCTCAGAACGTCGGTCCCATTCTTGAGATGGTCACCGAGAAATATCTGCTGCGTTCCGAAATCGAGTGGCAGGCGCGATTGTCCATGCGTGAGATCTTCGACGGAATTCTGGCATCGCTGAAGACCGGAGACATTCGGGAACTGGCGCGCCTGACGACCCAAAACTGGAACGAACCCCTCAAGTCGATCATCCCGTGGGTTACCAACCATTTCACGGAGACCTTGACGAAGCGCGCCCATAAAGCATTCGGTAGCGACTACTGGGGCTTTCAAATGCTCGGGGGGATGTCGGGCGGCGGCATGGCCATGTACGTTGCGCCACAACAGCACCATCGTTTTCGCGACGAGATTCTCGAGGTGATGCGGCGCACTAAACGCGAAATGGAAGACGCGTTGCCGTTCGCCATGGATCCCGTCGTTTATGACTTTGCCATCAATCAGGTGGGCACGACGGCAGCGCTTCGCCAAGGCGACGACGCCCTGATGCCTTCGCGGTATTACGCGTTGCAGGCCCCGGAGCTCGTCCGTCGCGCACAGGAGACTATTCCGTATCTGCGGCGCGCCGAATTGGATCACGTCACCGCGCGCTCCAGCAACCCGGAAGAGACGTTTGGTCTGCTTCGCACCATCGTCAGCAATCTGTTTCGCGTTGCCGACCCTGCCACGCAATCCGACCGGATCGAGTGGGATCGAGGCGCGCACCAGATCAAAACGGACAACGGATTCGACGCAATTCAGCACGAACAACTACGCGCGGATTTGCGCAGCGGGCGTATTGGCCTGGCTCACAACAGGCTTTCCGTCGAAACGGAAATTGACGACATCGCCCCCGGAGACGCGACGCCTTTCGAGGACTGCGACGGTGCACGGATGCGCGGCGAGGCCGCTCTCCGCGAAGGGCGCGTGGCCGTCTTGTCGCTGGCGGGCGGGGTTGGCAGCCGCTGGACTACTGGGGCTGGCGCGATCAAGGCGCTCAATCCTTTTGTGATGCTTTACGGGAGACACCGGAGTTTCCTGGAGATTCATCTTGCGAAGACGCGTGCCGCTGCGTTGGCCTACGGGGCAAGCCCGCCGCACGCGGTCTCGACGAGTTTCCTCACGCATGCGCCGATTGAGCGGCATCTGGACCGCGCCTCCAACTATGGCTATGAAGGTCCGGTCTACCTGAGTCCGGGACGCTCCATTGCACAGCGCCTCGTTCCGATGGTGCGCGACCTTATGTTTCTCTGGGAGGAAATGCCGCAGGAAACGCTCGACGAGCAGAAGCAAAAAGTGCGCGAGGCCGTGCGAAGCGCGTTGATGGGCTGGGCGCGAACTGTAGGAGAAGGCAACGACTACGTGGACAATGTCCCCATCCAGAGGTTTAATCCCCCGGGACACTGGTATGAAACGCCAAACCTGCTGAGGAACGGCGTGTTGGCTGGAATGCTGCGTGAACGTCCTCAGCTTGAGACGATTATGCTCCACAACATCGACACCCTCGGAGCGGATCTCGATCCCCTCGCGCTGGGGCTTCACCTCGCCTCGGGCAAGACCATGACGTTTGAAGTGGTGCCACGGCGCATCGTGGACCGCGGAGGCGGGTTAGCCCGCGTGAATGGACGCGTCCGCCTGCTCGAAGGCCTCGCGCAGCCTCGCGAGGAAGACGAACTCAAACTGAGCCACTACAACTCCATGACGACGTGGGTGCAGATAGACCAGCTTCTCGGCGTGTTCGGGTTGACGCGCAGGGACTTGGAAGGGCCGGAGGCCGTCATCGCAGAGGCGATCCGCCGGGTTGCCCAGCGCGTCCCCACCTACGTCACGATCAAGGACGTGAAGCGCCGCTGGGGACATGGCCAGGAAGATGTCTATCCCGTGGCGCAATTCGAGAAGCTTTGGAGCGACATGACCGGCTTGCCAGACGTGGCTTGCGGATTCCTGGCGGTCCCACGCATGCGCGGCCAACAACTGAAAGACCCCAGCGAATTGGACCCATGGGCCAATGACGGTAGCAAGGCATACGTCGAAGAACTCTGCGCGTTCACGTAGGCATCACTGCAACGCGTAGCTTGTCGGCCCCCCCGTCCCCTTAACAGAAGCGCCCAGGTCTCTCCAGCGCTATTGGCACTGCAACGCAAGATGCTTATTGATCGCGCCAAGGTACGCGTGCACGGCTGCCTCGACGATATCGGTGCTGGCGCCGGTGCCGTAGTACGACTTGCCGTCGAGATCCACCGTGACGTGGGCCTCGCCCAAAGCTTCCCGCCCAGGTGTCGCCGCGCGTATGCTGAACTCTTGAAGACGTCCGCTGACGCCGGTGATTCGTTCGATTGCCTGGCATGCGGCGTCAACTGGGCCGTCCCCGGTGGCCGTCTCCATGAATTCTTCCGTGCCGCGCTTGAGTTTCACAAAGCCCAGCGTGGGATCGCCGCCCGCCGTTCGCAATTGCTCCAGGGTATAGATCTCGAAACTCTCATTGCGTGTCGATGCAATCAAGACGCGCAGATCGTCTTCGTAAACCTCTTTCTTCTTGTCCGCCAGGGCAATGAACTTCAGATAGAGATTGGTTGTTTCCTCTTCCGTCAGCACGAATCCCAAATCGGAACAGCGCTTGGCCAAGCCGTGCTTGCCGGAATGCTTCCCAAGGACAAGCTCGTTGCTCGTGCGGCCGACCGACTCCGGAGTCATAATCTCGTACGTGATCCGGCTTGCGATCACTCCGTGCTGGTGAATGCCCGCCTCATGGGCGAATGCATTGCGGCCGACAATTGGCTTGTTGTAGGCGACGGTCAGTCCAGTCAGATTTCCGAGCAGGCGACTGGTGTTCGTGATCTCCTCGGAAACTATACCGGTGGAGAACGGATAGACGTTCTGCCGCACCTTCATCGCCATGATGACTTCTTCGAGGGCCGTATTGCCGGCACGCTCTCCGATGCCGTTCACGCAACACTCGATCTGACGCGCCCCGCCACGAAGCGCTGCCATCGCATTGGCAACGGCCAACCCCAGGTCGTTGTGATTGTGGCACGAGAAGACCACACGCTCGGAACCGGGGGCGTTGGCAATCACAAAACGAAACATCTCTTCGATTTCGGTGGGTGTCGTGTATCCGACGGTGTCGGGCAAGTTGATGACGTCCGCCCCCGCCTCGATAGCCACCTTGGTGACTTCCGCAAGATACTCCAGGTCGGTGCGAGTCGCGTCTTCTGCGGAGTATTCGACGCGCCCGATCAGGCTCTTGGCGAGACGTACGGCTTCTCCCGCGCGATCCAGCACCTGCTGACGGCTCATTTTCAGCTTGAACTCGAGATGAATATCGGAAGTGGCAATGAACGTATGCAACACCGGTGACTGCGCAACTTCGATGGCCTTGGCCGCACGTTCGATGTCGGCCTTGCTGGCGCGCGCCAACGCGGCGACGCGCGGCTTCTTAATCAGCTTGGCCACCTGCCGGACGCCCTCAAACTCCTGGTCGGACGCAATTGGAAAACCGGCCTCTATGATATCGACGCCAAGCCGCTCAAGCTGTTGCGCCATCTGGAGCTTTTCATGCACATTCATACTGGCGCCGGGCGACTGCTCGCCGTCGCGCAGGGTGGTATCGAATATCTCAACACGTTCGGACACGATTCCTCCTTTGAATCCGTGGGCAAGATCCTGCGCAAAATGCACCCCTCACCGGTATAGTCTGGAGAAGGGTTTGCATGTCACGCGGCCACGCCACCAGCGTACCAAAGCAGTTGGAGGCAGGTCAAAGAGAGGAACCACGGCAATCGCACGAGAACCGTAAGAATGTCAGAGCTAGGGCGTTTTCGCCGAAAGCGCCTCTCAGGCATATTGGGTAGACTGCGGTTACCTGGGGACGTTTCGGCGAAACGTCCCCACCAGCAAAGGTACATTGGGCGTGCGCGGCACATTGCTGCTATCATCCCACCCGTTACCCAAGCTTAACATCAAGAAGGGTCAGGAAGTGGCGAAATTCAGCGCCAAGAGAGCCACGTGGGTGCTCGCGTTTCAAACCGTGTTGGGAACCATTACCCTCGCCCTGGTATGTGCAATGGGATGCGGCAGGGACAGCGGCAAGCCCGTGGAGCCGCAAATCCCTCCCAAACCCAATGTCCTTCTCATCACACTCGACACAACGCGAGCCGACCGCCTTGGGGCCTATGGATTCGGATTGGCCCGCACGGCCAACATCGACGCGCTCGCGCGAGAGGGTGTCGTCTGTATGGACTGCGCAACGACAGCCCCCATTACGATGGTTGCACATGCATCCATCCTGACCGGCTTGTTCCCTCCGGCGCATGGCGTGCGTGACAACGGAACCTACGCCCTGAACGACGAAGCCGTCACACTCGCGGAATGCTTGAAGCAGGCGGGTTACGACACGCACGCGGCGGTATCCGCTCAGGTGCTCGCCAAGCGTTATAACTTGACGCAGGGGTTCGACTCGTACGACGATGAACTCTGGGAAGAGGAAAAGCCGCCCACCTTTATGATCCCCGACAGACCGGGCCCCAAGACGGCGCGCCGTTCGACTTCCTGGCTCGACACGTGGTTTGCCAAAGATGACCGCCCTCCATTCTTCATGTGGGCCCACTTCTTCGATCCGCATCAACCTTATGAATCCGAAGTGGACAATCAGCACTTGATGCCGTCGCCCTACGACGCGGAGATTGCGCAGGCCGATGAGGCGGTTGGCATACTTGTCGATTGGCTCAAGGGACACGGCGAGTTGGACAACACCCTGATCGTGGTCACCGCCGATCACGGGGAAAGCTTGGGGGAACACGGCGAGAAAACGCACGCGATCTTCGTCTACGATGCGACGATTCGCGTACCGCTCATTTTGCGCTATCCCGCGCTGCTTCCCGCTCAGTCGAAATACGAGGGTCCTGTGCGCGTGGTGGATATCATGCCCACAATCTTGTCGGCCGTTCAGCTTGCGGGAGCGGAGAACACACAGGGGTACAATCTCCTCACCGCGCTTCAGGGAAAGGCGGAACCACCTAAGCTTCCTCAGTATTGCGAGTCTCTGCTCTCGGAAGTCGGATTCGGGATGGCGCCGCTGTTCGGCATTCGACTCGACGGCTTCAAGTACATCCGCGCGCCGAAGCCCGAACTCTATAATCTCAAGGCAGACCCGAGCGAACTCACCAACCTTCACGCGAATTCGCCTGATGTCGTCATGCGCTTAGACGCGGAGCTCTCAAAAATAATCGCGGATAGCGAACAACGCGCCTTGATCGACAAGCGGAATCCCATGGACACCGAGACGATTGATATGCTTCAGGCGCTCGGCTATCTCTCATCCGACTCCCAGCGACATGCGATGCGCGGCATGGACCCCAAAGATGGCATGACCTACTATCAGAAGCTGGAAGACGCGCGGCATCTCGCGCAAAGAGACCGGTACGAAGACTCCGAGAAACTACTGCGCGAAATCGTCGCTGAGCTTCCGCGTCACCTGTCGGCCCGCAACACGCTTGCCTTTGTCCTCATGCGTCAACAGAAGCGCGACGAAGCGGAGAAGGAGTACCTCGAGTCGCTGGCCACGGACCCGAATCAATCGCGCGCCGAGCACATGCTCGGGTTCATCGATTTGCAGAAAGGCGACTTCGAGCAGGCCGAGGTGCACTACCGAAAGGCCCTGGAAATCACCCCGCGCTTCGTGGAGGCAATGCTCCAGTTGGGATTCGTGTTGGCGGAACGCGGCAATATGACCGAAGCCCAGGAATGGTACGACAAGGCCATTCAAGAAGACGCATCATCGCCACGCGCGCTCGCAAGCATTGCCGATCTGTATTTTCTCCGCGAGGACTTCGCGCGCGCGATGGCGCAATACGAGAAGGCCCTCGAAAAAGCACCCATGAATTTCCATGCGCTTGTTCAGGCCGGCGTTTCCGCGACACGCACGAAAGAATATGACCGCGCCGCCGCGTTCTACGCGCAGGCAGTCGAGGTGCGGAACGACTCGTGGATTCCCGAATACAACTTGGCTTGCATTCGCGCGCTTCAAGACAAAAGCGAAGAAGCCATCAGCGGCCTGAGAAATGCGGCGAAGAAGGGGATTGCCCCCGCGCGCTTTGCTCAACTCCTCGCGACCGACACGGACCTGGACTCCCTCCGCGACATACCCTCGTTTAAGGAACTTCTTACAAGCGTCAACGCACCTGCAACGCCAGAACAACCTGCACAGAACGCATCGCCCTAGCCCGCATCACACGCTGTATTACAAATCAGCTGACCAACGCTCGCGGCGTTTTAGGTAAGCGATAGGAAGCGCCACGAAGGCCAAGAGAATCAACCCAACACTAACCAACTGCCCCGAGGTCAGGCCCCAATAGGCGACCGTTACATCTCCTCGATAAGATTCGACAAGGAGGCGCAGCACTCCTTGGAGCATGGCGTACAGAAGAATTGAGACCCCCGCGAAGGCCTTCCAATTGAGACTGCGCTTGAGGACCACGAATATCAGCAGCAAGGCGGCTGCCATGTAGATCTGCGTGGGATGGACCGGCAGCGACTGGTGAGCGCTCAGAGCAATGTCGCCCAGGTTCACTTGTGACTCGAAGGGATATGTTCCCGGCCGGTAGGTCACCGCCCAAGGTACAGAGGTCGCGCTTCCCCAGCAGCAGCCATTAAGCAGACAACCCACGCGTCCGATGGCCTCGCCCAGCGCGGCATAGGGCGCGGCAATGTCCAGTGCGTCAAGCAGAGAGATCCGCTTGATCAGAAGATATACAAGAAAGGCGATCACCCCCGCAGTAAGTCCCCCATGAAACACAAGCCCGGACTGCCAAAACTTGAACGCGTGCAGGATGCGGCTCCACCCCTCGAATTGAACGACATGGAAAACGCGCGCCCCCAAGTAACCTGCGGCAAACACAATGAGCCCCGCGACTGGCGTAAGTGGCACGCCCCGCTTCTCGCACTCGCGCGCCCCCAGATACACCGTCATAAACAGGGCAAGCGCCATCATCACCGTATACGAATGAACCGGGGCGCCGGAGATATGGAAGAGTTCTGGTCTCATCCCTGTGCCTGAAATCCACCTTCTTTGCGTGAGGACTTTCGGATTCGGAGATCCTCTTCAAGTTTGCGCATCCGCATGGTACTGAATTTCCACTCGGTGCGCATTAAACAGTTACAGGTGAGGGAGGACCTCAAGAAAACGGTGAAGGAGTCCAGCGGTGTTCTCAATCCCCAAAGTCAAAGCATACGAGTGTCCCGACGGCTCCACGGTGGAAGTCCTCGGAATGACGGCAATCTGCTACAAAGAAGCGGGACTAGAGATGCGCATCGATTCCGAGATCCTGATTGGCTCACGCGGATTGCGCGTCTATGCGGAATCGATTCGCCAGTGGGAAAATCCCAATCATCATATCCCCGTGGCGAATGCCTGTCGCACAAGAATACTAGAGAACATTCGCGCGGCGTTTCGCTCCCGTGGCTTTGAAATCGAGACTATCGGACCTCGGAACCCCGAAGTTGCAGATTCTTGTCCTTCCGAGGGAGAGCCACCTCTTGCCCAATGGCAGGCGCGCCCGATGGGCCATGTTTCCGATTGTGCATCAAGCAAGGGAATGAGATAGGATCGCCCACTGCATATGAGTTCATAAGCACTGGTAAAGCACACAAATGACACCCCATGCCAAACCTCCCATCGCGGCTTACGCCGCGTGGCTATCCGTGTGCTTCTTCTGGGGCACAACGTACCTTGCCATTCGCATCGGCGTGGGGAGCCTGCCGCCCGCCCTCTTTGCAGGGATACGGTTTGTTATCGCGGGCGTGCTGTTCATGGCGATGGCCCGTCTTGCCGGATTGCACCTGCCTCCCAAAGAGGCATGGAAGGACATGGCCATCTCCGGCTTCTTATTCCTGGCCTTCGGCAATGGCCTGGTAGTCTACGCGGAGCAGTTCATATCAAGCGGTATGACCGCCATCATTATCAGCACCACCCCCATGTGGGTAGTGATCGCCGAGTCGCTGCTTCCGCCCCGGCGAGGACTCAACCTCCTCGCGATTGCCGGCCTGCTCCTCGGTACGGGAGGGGTCTGTATTATCTTCCGCCGCGAGTTGATGGAGACCGCATTCGACTTCGAACACGTTCGGGGTCTACTTTGCGCGCTTCTGGCCACACTGGGTTGGAGCGCGGGGACCCTCTTCGTAAAGCGTAGCGCTATCCATTCCTCGCCCTTGGCAATCGCCGGACCGCAGAACATCATCGGCGGATCCATATTGGTGCTCCTGGGCCTTGCCCTCGGTGAAGCGCCAGACTTTCACCTGAACCTCAGCAACACCCTTTCCATGGGATACCTGATCGTGTTTGGCTCTCTGGTAGGCTACGGATCCTTCATCTATGCCCTATCAAAGCTGCCCGCCGCTGTTGTCACAACCTATGCTTACATCAATCCATTTGTCGCGTTGACCCTCGGCTGGATTGTCTTGCACGAACCCCTTTCCCCGGCCATACTCCTCGGAAGCTGCATCACGATTGCCGGCGTGGCACTCGTCAATCGCTCCACGCGAGTCGCCCCGCCGCAGACCTGATTCCGGTTTCGCACGCGCCTTGTCCGTTCGCTATAATGCGCCGGGCGCAAGCGGAAGGTAGCCCCCTGGTGCCAACATCTGGAGAACTCTCCACGATTAACCGAAACCAAGCGTAGAAATCGCTTCTTGAAGGAGATGATGCGATGCCTCACACATCCAAGCGTGTCGCCCGGCTGGGCGCTCTTATCGTGTTTTTTGCCGCGGTTGCTCTAAATCCGCTAACGCCCTTCGCATGCTCACAAGCCCCAGTGGAAGTCGACAAAATCGCTGCGGCGCTGCCTGCTGAGGCCAGTGTCAAACCTGCAACCCCGCGCAAGATCCTTGTCTTTACGCTCTGCAAAGGATTCGTCCATAGCTCGATTCCCACGGGCGTCAAGGCGCTGGAGATGATAGGGGAGAAGACCGGCGCTTACACCATCGTGCACAGCGAAGACCCCGCCTCGCTTTCCGCCGAAAGTCTCAAAGGCTTCGACGCCGTGTGCATGCTGAACACAACCGGCGAGCTCTTCGAAGACGCCGCGTTGCGCACCGGCCTGATCGACTACGTCATGGGCGGGAAGGGCCTCATCGGCATTCACGCCGCCACCGACTGCTTCTATCAGTGGGCCCAGTACGGCGAGATGATGGGCGGCTACTTCGACGGACATCCCTGGGGTTCGGGCGACACCGTGACCCTGAAGATCGATGACCCCGGGCACCCAGTTACCCGTGCCTTCATGGGGAAGCCCTTCACGATCATGGACGAGATCTATCAGTTCAAGCCGGAGCCCTATTCGCGCACGAAGCTGCGTGTCTTGACCAGCCTCGACACCGAGAAGACCGATATGACGAAGAACGGCATTAAGCGAACCGACGGTGACTTCGCCGTCGCATGGGTGCGCGCCTTCGGCAAAGGCCGTGTCTTCTATTGCTCGCTCGGGCATAACGAGAAGACATACTGGAACCCGCCCGTTCTTCAGCATTACCTCGACGGTATCCAGTTCGCCCTGGGCGACTTGGCGGCCGACGCAACTCCGAGTGGAGAACTCCCGGCAGACCATCTCGAAAAATCGCGCGCCGAGCTTGAGGCCTATCTGCTCCAAAAGTAGTCTCTGGCCGTGGGCCAGCAACGAACTGCCGAACGGCCTTGTGTGTTCATGAGGTTAGATGTTCCTTTTGTCATCAACTGCCTACGCATGAGAAAGGAAATGAGACTATGCCGGGAATGCTTCAAGAACAAGTCGCGGTCGTAACCGGAGCCGGGCGTGGTATCGGCGCGGCGACCGCAAAACTGATGGCCGAACAGGGCGCGCGCGTCGTTGTCTCCGATCTGGATGCAGGCCCCGCCGAGTCCGTCGTGAAGGAAATCGTTGGTGCAGGCGGCATGGCCATGGCCGTCCCCGGCGACATTACGGACCCGGCCTTTCCCCAGGCGCTCTTGAAGGCAACGGTCGATGCATACGGCAAACTCAACATCCTCGTCAACAACGCGGGATTTACCTGGGATGGCGTCATCCAGAAAATGACCGACGCCCAATGGCAGGCGATTATCGATGTCCATCTCGGCGCTCCGTTTCGCCTGATTCGCGCCGCTGTTCCCTACATGCGCGAGGCGGCGAAGGTCGAGTTAGGCGCGGGACAGAAACCGGCCCCGCGCTGCATTATCAACGTCTCTTCAACCTCGGGATTGCACGGCAACGCGGGCCAGATCAATTATGCAGCCGCAAAGATGGGCATTGTGGGCCTCACGAAAACCATCGCCAAGGAATGGGGCCAGTTCGGAATTCGCTGCAACGCGGTGGCATTCGGTGCTATCGAAACACGCCTCATCAAAGCCAAAGAAGCGGGGGAGACGATCAACGTGAAAGGGGAGGACATCGCCATCGGCATCCCGCAAGCCATGCGCGACATGATGTCGATGATGATTCCCCTGGGCCGCAACGGCACCCCCGAAGAAGCGGCAGGAGGGATTCTGCTCCTCGCTTCGCCCTACGCATCCTACATCACCGGCCACACCCTGGAGGTCACCGGAGGCTACGGGATATAGAGGTCAGCGTTCAGCGCGCTTCTGAGCCAAGCGCGAATTGTTCTCGGTATTCTGCCCAAGCAATTCAGGGCGATACTCGAAATGCACCGTATCGTAGTGCCCCCATTTGCCGCCCCAGATGAAGCCTTGCTTTTCGAATGCGCAGACAACCGCGCCAAGCGTCGCGTCATCGAGCAAGGCCTTCGGATAGCCCCGAGCGTCTTTGCTGTCCCAACGCCAATAGCGCGATAGGCCCTTCGGTAAATCGAAATCAATCGCCGCGCCGAAACTGTGCATGCTCATGCGTTGTGTGCCCGCAATAGGCCGCCAATTGAATGTCCCGTTCGGCCGACTTACGAAGCGCACGGCCTCGGGTCCGAGCGAAGCAATCTCATCGCGCACGGCGGCGAGCGCCTTTGCCGCGCCGTTGATCGTCGTAAATCGCACCGAACCGGATGCACTCGCGGCAGGCCACGCGACATCAATAAGATGCGCCTCAACCGATGGCGCGGAGTCTCCGTACATCTTCCGAAAGAAGGCCTCGTTGCGCACGCGGCCAGGGTCGGCGGCGACCAGCGCCACATCGAATGGCCAGCCTTTCGGATAACGAACGGAGACTTGGTCGAGAATGCTGGCCTTGTTCAACAGATCTTCAAAGTCTGCCTTGACGATCCCATTGTCGAGCGCCAATCGCGTCCCATCTTGCCATTGGATCTCACCAGGAACATCGGAGGGACGCAGGGAATCTGGGTAGGCGGAAACCAGCACGTTGGCTGCGAATTCGGTGCTGCCTCCAATCTCGGTGGCATCCGCAGCGAAGAGCCCAAACAACACCACGCTCAGTGTGCAGACCCACCTCAACTCACGCATCAGACTCATTTGAACTTGCCCTGGA
>JBAZRU010000009.1:14734-25435 GCA_041662805.1 Candidatus Hydrogenedentales bacterium
GCTGTACAGATTCGCCAATGCCCGGTTCATGATCTCTTCTCCCGCTCCAATTGGCACCCATGATACCGAGGAGTCGGCTCCATAGCCACCTTCCGCGGCCTGCTCGATGGTCGGGAAATACAAATGGTGTCCGTTGCAATAGCCCTGCACGACGACTTGCCCGATTCGCGCCCGTTCCTTGAGCCGCACCGAATGGTTGCAGAAGAACTCGCCCGAGACGCCCACCCAGTAGATGCTGTCATTGATGAGCAGCGTCGTCAGGTGGGGATGAATCTTGCCGTCGGCCATTTCAACCAGGAAAGCATCCACAAACTCCGGGAAGAATGCCCCTTTGAGCATGGCTTTCACCATCGAATTGTTGGGGTCGAGTCGAGGCGCATATTCAAACGAATCTTCCATCCCTTGAATGGACGGCTTCTCGGGTACGGACGTCGTGATGCCCTCCGATATCGCGAGAACTTCCTTCCCCATCACCTTTCCGAATTCCTCGTAGGTCATGTTCTCTTCAGGCTTATTTACCGACATATCGCCCGCGGCGCCTTGGACAAACATGCAGCGCGTCCCCAGAGCCTCCTCGACGCTCTTCATCATTTGCCCCGGCCACTCCGCGGAAAACCGCAGGTCTTCCCCCGGAATGATCGTCGGGTGCGCCGCGAAATTCACGAGAACGGCCAACGGCTTTCCTGCGCTATCATCGAATCGAACGACCGTCAGCTCGGTGTCGCGCGGTTTGGGTTCAATCTTCGACTGCCGGTTACGGTTCAGATCGACGTCTTTCGACGCCCATCCGACGCGCGCGTCCTGCACGTTGGCGGACGCCTCGACGATGGCATCAATCAAAATGCCCGGCAGTGCTTTGGAGTAATCGACGGCAGCTTGAAACTTGCCCTGCCCCTTGTCCGGCTCATCGATGAGTTCAATCACCGGTCCATGATGCGTGTGCGAACCGGAGATGACCACGTGGCTCACGCCCACCTTCTCCGCGACCGCGGCGCGAATGACGTCCATCATCGCGGCCGTCGGACCCCTCCCAAGGTCCATGGTGACAATCGCCGCCTTGTCCGTACCGGTATCCAACACCAATGCCTTTGCATACAGGGGATCCATGACGCCGGTAGAGAGCACGTCATGCCGCGCCCCGTATCCCCACATGGGCATGGGGGCCTGCGGGGTGATGTCGCGTTGAGCAATGCCTGCCTTGAACTGCTGGGCGGAAGCGGCAATTGATATCAAGCACGCGAGAAAAACGAAACTTCCCAGACGGCGAACAAAGGAGGGCATACAAGACCTCGTGCTCGGATGAGACTGGTTGGAAAGCCTGCAACGGACTCCCATTCTAAGAGGATTGGACGCGAAAGGCTAGAGCGCCTCGAGCGGTATTTGCCAACAACGAATCCGTTCCCGTTTCCACGTGTATGACACGGCAACGCCCTTCGCCGTCCGGACGATTGCCGGATAGCTGAATTCCATGCCCGGTTCCGTCTCCAGACTCACAACATCCGTCCACGTCTCGCCGTTGTCGGACGACACCGCCAGATTCAGAGGTGAGCGATTTCCCGACTTCTTGTTCGTGGGGTTGTAGACCAGCAGCACGCGCCCATCCTGAAGGCCCAATGCGTCGATGCCGCTGTTGGGATTCGGCAGAGTGGTCAAGCGAACAGGAGTCCACGTGCGCCCAAAGTCCTCCGAATCGGCACGGGCGATCTTCCCCGCCGTGGACCTCAACAGTGCATGCACCTTTCCCGGGGAGGACTCCCAGAAAGTTGGCTGAATGACGCCTCTTCCTGTCACGACTGTCGGGTCCATGGCAAAGTCGGCGCTGCGCTCCCACGTGAGCCCTCCGTCATTCGACCGGTCGGCGAAGGCCTTCCAACTCTGATACTCCGTGGAAGCAGGCGCAAGCCACGAGGCGTCGGACAACAGGATCGCCTTGTTCTTCACGGGACCGCGCCCGCCCTGATCGGCGACCACCAGTTCGTCCGGTTTGCTCCACGTGCGGCCGCCGTCCTTCGAGCGAATCCAGACCGTGCACCAGAACGGAATCTCGCGACCCACCTTGAAGAACAAGTCGATGGTCCCGTCTGCTTCTCTGAAGAGGACCGGATTCCAGTGGGCCGTCTCGTTCACCTTTGCGACTTCGATGGGCGCAGACCACGCGCCCTTCTCAAAGCGCGACAGCCAGATGCCCACGTCGTTGTGACTCTCTTCCGTGCCGCCGAACCACGCGCACAGCAAAGCCCCGTCCGCTGTCTCGACCACGGTCGACGCGTGACACTCCGGGAAGGGGCGCGCATCGCCAAACACAAAGTCGATAGCGCCGCCTGCGCCGCGCACGCGCGCTTCAAACGCCGCCGTGTCGTACTTCACCGGCGGCAGCGGGATTAGCACCTGTTGAGGATCGTTCGCCGGCGCAGGTTGCGCCTGGGCCCACACCTTCTCGCTATGCATCGCACATCCCACCAATACCAACGCGCCCACGATTCCCGCTATGACTCTCATGATTCCCCTTTGCCCGTACTTCTACGATTTCGGTTTGGTTTCCTCGGCAAATATGCGCCCCAATTCGTCTCTTTCCCCAGGCGTGATCCGGGTCCCTGTCTTGGCGACGACCTCCTGGAACCACGCAATCTCCTCCGGGCGCGCAGGGCAACCTACATTGCCGGAGCCTGGTTTGTCTGCCGTGACGATAGCCTGTGCCTTGGCATCAAGTACAGCAAACCATGGGATCCCGCCTCCGCCCCTGGTCCGGTACTTGGCCTCAAGTTCCTTTGCACCTGATTGTGAGTCCAGATCAACCTTGGCAATAAGGTAATCCTTGAACATAATCGGAGACACCGCGTCGGAGTGGAGAATGGTTTCCAGCTTTCTGCACCACCCGCAACTCGGCGCGCCAAATACCAGCAGCACTTTTTTGTCGCTCTTCGCCGCGTGTGAAAGCGTCGTGTCAAGCACCTGCTTGGAATCGACCGGTTTCGTTCCCCATTCTGTGAGCCAATCGTTGAGCTTCTTGGGATCGTGTCCACTCCCGAGTTCGAAAACTTCCGTATTCTGCGTCGTGATGATGTTGCCATCCGCATCCAGCACTTCAAGATAGGGAACGCTCTTGTGATCGGGCGCGTATGACTTCACGACTTCGGGATTGCTCCGCGTGTCGAGAAGCACGACGACAAAAAGCTTGTTCAGCGTGGCGGTAAGCGTGGCGTCCTTCTGGCACAATTCGTGCAGCCGGATGCACCAGCCGCACCAATTCCCCCCGAATTGGACAAGCACCCGCTTCGACTCTTTCTTCGCTTGGTCCACCGCGTGCATGATCTGCTGCAGACCTTTCCCGCTTTCGTCGTAGATTGGCGCCGCTTCCGCCGCGTACGAATACCCAGCCACCCCATAGGCCAACGTCATCACCCAAATGGCAACCGCATTCCGAAGTGCAGTCTTACGCACGCGCATGTTGCTTCCTCCCTGTAGAAGTAAACAAAGTCACCAGCCTTCCGAACTCAACCGTCGCCGCACGCCTTCCGACTTTTGCACCGGCACGTCTGCGTCTGCTATAGTCTAACCTCTCGTGCCGGGGTGGCGAAACAGGCAGACGCGCCGGACTCAAAATCCGGTTCCCGCAAGGGAGTGGGGGTTCGATTCCCTTCCCCGGCACCAACTTCCACCTCGCATACCCACAAAGACGCTCCACACGCCCCTAAAGTTTACACGCACAAGGACTATGCCCGCCGAAGCTGGTTGATGGCCAGTGCCGAAAAGAACAACACGGCCTGAAGAAGAATGATACTGGGGCCGCTGGGAAGGTTCGCAAAGTAGGAAACGTACAGCCCAAGCACGGCGGTAGACGTACCGACGGCAATCGACACTAGTGTCATTCCCCTGAAGGTACGTGCCAGGAGGCGTGCGGTAGCGGCCGGCAGCACGAGAAACGCTGCGATCAACACCATACCGACGATCTTCAGAGAGACTACGATGACCACCGCCATCGCGATGTTAAGCGCGGTATCGTGCATCGCCACGGGCAGGCGGTCGGTTCGGGCCAGCGTGCGGTCGAACGTCGCATACGCAAGCGGACTCCACCAGCGCATCGTCGCAACAGTCGCCACGGCGATCATGCCGATGGTCCACAGGTCGGCATGCGTCACGGCGAGGATGGAGCCGAACAAATACGCGAAGGCATCGCCCGCGTACCCTTGCTTCACGGCCAGAAATACAACGCCCAAGGCCATGGACACGGAAAAGAAAACGCCGATGGTCGTGTCTTCGGCAAAGGGGGCGCGCTCCTTCACCCAAATAATGCCAATTGCGACGAAGACGGTGAACGGCAATGCAACCGCCAACGGCGGCAGATTCAGAAGCAGTCCAAGCGCGACGCCGCCAAAAGCGGAGTGGGCGAGGCCGCTCCCAAGAAATGCCATTCGCCGTTGGACGATGAAGACCCCAAAATAGCTCGCGAGAAACCCGACCAATACGCCTGCTATCAAGGCATGCTGCATAAAAGGAATCGAGAAGGGTTCAAGCATTGGTTTGGACTCGGTGGCTCGCGGCCTTGTGCCCGGCAAACCCGAAGACATGCAGCAGGCGCTCCTCTTGGGCAATCTCGGCGGCGGGACCAAACCCCAGCAAACGGTGGTCGATCAGAAGCACGTGCGATGCGTGCGTCCGCGCTCCTTCCCAATCGTGCGTGATCATGATGATGGTCGCGGTCTGGTCGCGCTGATAGTCTTCGAGGATATGGTACATCTCCATCTCGCCAACGAGGTCCATTCCAGCCCCAGGTTCATCCAAGACCATCAACTTCGGCGAGCGGACTATGCATCGCGCAAGGTAGACGCGCTGCAACTCGCCGCCCGAGAGGGTCGATATAGGCTGCTCCGCAAGGTGGGCAATCTTGGTGCGCTTCATGGCATTCATAGCAACGTCGCGGGATTGACGCGGGATACGCCACGGCCATCCCCGAGTCAAGCCGGTGAGCACGAGGTCCAATGCGCGGGCAGGAAACGTGCGGTCGAGCATTTTGACTTGAGGCACATAGCCCAGCGCCGTTGCGGGCATTTCCCGTGGCTCTGCTCCAAAGAGGCGAATTCGGCCCTGGGAAGGCTCCTGGAGCCCCACTATCGTATTCAGAAGCGTCGTCTTTCCCGACCCGTTGGGACCGATCACGGCGACAAATGCCCCTTCAGGCGCGGCAAACGTAACGTCTTGCAGCGCTTCGAATGCCCCGTAGCGGACAGTCAGGCCCTCGACAGATAGTGCCTCGGCGCTCATTGCAGCATCTCTTTCAACGCCTGCGTGTTGAACTCGATAAGCTCCCGGTACGACGCGCGTCCGGGCACCCCTCCATTGGGATCCAACAAACCAAGTTCGATCCCCGCCGTCTCCGCGAGAACCTCTGCCGGCCGGCTTGGAAGCTGGGGCTCGGAGAATACCGCCTTCGCGCCGCTCGCGTGTATCGATTCCACAAGCGCCATGATCTCCTTTGGAGAAGCCTCTTTTCCCGGAGATGGCTCTAGCACGCCCACATTCCGTATCCCGTACCGGTGCAGGAAGTAGTTCCAGGAAGGATGAAAAGTCACCACGGCCTGCCCCTTGATGGGCTCCAACGTCTCGCGTGTCCTCCGGTCGATTTCGTCCAACTCGCCCGCGAAACGCGCCGCATTGGCGTGATAGGTCTCCGCTCCCTCCGGGTCAAGCGCCGCCAGTTGCCCCGCCAACTGCGGCAGAATCGCCTTCACGATACTTGGGTCGGACCAGAAATGGGGATCGAAATCCCCTTCCGTATGCTCATGGCCGTCGTGTGCGCCTTCCGCTCCCTCAAAGTCGAGACGCGCTTCGGCTGGGACCAGCTCGAACAACCGCTTCTTGACGCGGGCAGGCAGACGTGCAGCCCATCCATCCAGCGTGTCGTCCACGTAGAAAAGCGCTAGGGCAGACTCCACGGCCCGCGCATCGGCAGGCGATACTTCATAGGTGTGCGGAGATGTCCCCGCATGCAACAAAGTCACCACCTCAGCGCGTGGCGACGCCAACTCCTGAAGAATGAAGGCCACCGGCGGAATTGTTGCCACGACGCGAATTCGGTCGGGGGAAGGCGCGTGGCAACTGGTCAACGCAAGAATCGCCGCACATAGCACCACCGGCAGCGCAGATCGCGCTAGGGACTTGGGCAAACGGTCTGGTCTAAAGCGATGAGGCATATAGGGATTGGGCCTGCCGTTGGTGGTCCATTTGGGATTCTGATACAGTTACTTGTAATCGGTTTTGCTGCGATCTAAGCTTAATGATAACGCATTTTCGCTTTGCGTCACAAGGAGAGGCAGTGCCTTGGAGCGGGATACTTCTCAACGCCGTGCTATTCGCCGGGTTTTTCGCGAGATTGGACGCCCCCTGAGCCCTCAAGAGGTCCTTGAGAATGGCCGGGAACACGCCCCAAATCTCGGAATTGCTACGGTTTATCGCTCCGTGAAGGGCCTCATGGAAGAAGGGTGGTTGGTCCCCGTCGAAGTTCCCGGCGAACCTCAGAGGTATGAGCTTTCGGGGAAGGATCATCACCATCACTTTAGCTGCAAGGCCTGTGGCCGTATCTTCGATTTTGACGGGTGCCCTTCCAATCTTGGAGGTCTTGTGCCCCCGGGGTTCGAAATGGACGACCACGAAATCTACATCTACGGGCGTTGCGCGGAATGCGCGGGGGTGAAGGTCTGACACACCCAGTCCCACGCAATCAGCGCGCGCGTACTGCATGGTACAACGCGCTCCGCTTCGTCCCCCCTTGCCGCAATGCGCGAAACGCAACCACATGAGCAAAGTCGTTTTCAAAATAGCCGGCATGGATTGCAGCGAAGAAGTCGCGGCGCTGAAACGAGAGCTGCGTCCACTCGTCGAAAGTGAAGACAGTCTCTCCTTCGACCTCATCAATGGCCGCCTGACCGTCGCAAAGGACTGCGCACGCTGTTCCTCCGAAGCCATTCTGAAGGCAGTTTCCAGGACAGGTATGAAAGCCGTTCCGTGGGAAGATGTCGCAGACACCGGACGTACCGGGCACGCGGTCCTTGGAGTCCACGCGCGAGAGGTGCTCTGCGGCGTGAGCGGCTTGGGCATCCTCCTCGCCGCGGCGTTACAAGGCGTAACCGTGGGGTGGGCGGCGCGACCTGCCCCGTGGACAATTGTCACGCTCCTGGTTTCGGTCGTCTGCGGGGTCTGGTTCGTGGTCCCCAAAGCGTGGTACGCGGCGCGCTCGCTCCGCCCCGACATGAATCTTCTCATGACGATAGCCGTGATCGGCGCGCTGGCGTTGGGGGACTGGTTCGAGGCGGCTATCGTTAGCTTCCTGTTTGCCATGGCCTTGCTGCTGGAAGCGTGGAGCGTCGGTCGCGCGCGCCGCGCCATTGGCGCACTGATGGACCTTTCCCCTCAGACAGCCCGGCAACGCGTCGGCAACGGAACCGAAACCATCGAAGTGCCTGTCGGCGAGATTCAGCCGGGAGCGATTGTCGTGGTGCCGCCTGGCGAGCGGATCCCTCTGGATGGGGTGCTCGTCAAGGGGGCGACCTCGGTAAACCAAGCGCCCATCACGGGCGAATCGGCACCGGTCTCCAAAGACGTGGGAGATGAGGTGTTCGCGGGATCCATCAACAACGAGGGCGCGGTGGAGTTTCGCGTAACAAAGCGCGCAGAGGATACGAGTCTCGCGCGAATCGTCCGCATGGTCGAGGAAGCGCAAGCGCGACGCGCGCCCAGCGAACGCTGGGTGGAACAATTTGCGCGGTACTACACCCCCGCGATGCTGGTGGCCGCGCTGTTGACGGCGGCGATTCCAGCTCTCTTCTTCCAAACGCCGATTGCAGATTCCATTTACGGCGCCCTGGTGATGCTGCTGATTGCGTGTCCCTGCGCCTTGGTCATTTCAACTCCCGTGACCATTGTCGCTGGCCTTACGGCTGCTGCCCGAATGGGCGTCCTCATCAAAGGGGGCGCTTACTTGGAGGCCCCCGCACGGCTGAAGGCCATCGCCCTCGACAAAACGGGAACACTCACGCTCGGCAGACCGGAGGTGCAGCGCATTATCGCGCTAGACAATCACAGTGAAGATCAGGTCTTGTCCGTGGCAGCCTCGATCGAATCGCTCAGCCTCCATCCCCTGGCCTTGGCGATTGTTCGCCGCGCACGCGAAGCTGCCGTGGAGCTGACGGAAGCGCAGTCCTACAACTCCATCGGCGGCAAAGGGGCCGAGGCCATCGTGAACAACCGCCGCTACTGGATTGGAAGTCACCGCCTCCTGCTGGAACAAGGTCATGACGACCCGGCGGCCAATCGCCAAGCGGAAGCCATGGAAGATGCCGGACACAGCGTCGTGCTGCTCGGCACGGACGATCATGTCTGCGGGTTGATCGGCATGGCGGACTCGCCCAAGGCCAACGCGCGTGACGCGGTGGCGGCCCTGAGAAAGGCTGGTCTGCGCCAAGTCGTGATGCTCACGGGCGACAACGAAGGAACGGCGCGCGCCTTGGCGGAATCGGTTGGCATTGACGAATACCACGCGGAACTCTTGCCCGAAGACAAGCTGACGTGGGTAAAAGACTTGTCGGCGCGCTTCGGAATCGTCGGCATGGCCGGCGATGGCGTCAATGACGCTCCCGCTATGGCAGCGTCCGCCTTGGGCATCGCGATGGGCGCGGGAAGCGACGCCGCCATCGAGACGGCCGACGTTACCCTCATGTCCGATGACTTGTCGCGGCTACCATGGTTGATCCTCCATTCCAAAGAGGTGTTGCGAATCGTCAAGCAAAACGTTGCCATATCCCTGGGTCTAAAGATCCTCGTCTTTGCATTGGTCCTCGCAGGATGGGCAACATTGTGGCTGGCAATCGTGGCGGATATGGGGGCCTCGCTTCTCGTAATCTTCAACGGACTCCGCCTGCTAAAGAAATCCTAACGGATTGAGAGAGCGCGGAAATCAGGAGCGTTCCGAACGAGGCCCTAATAAGGTGAGAGCGAGCGGAAATTCGTGTCCCTGCTTTCCGCGCCTACGATTAAGTTATAGTCTCCAACGGCAACCAGGTCTCCCTGGTTCCCGCACACAACACAGACGTAAGAGGGGATGTACGGCGCATGGTTCCTTTTGTGAAGATGGATTCGGAGTACCTCGCGATCCAGCCGGAAATTGACGAAGCGGTCGCCCGCGTCTTCGCTTCGGCGTGGTTCATTCTCGGGAAGGAAGTCCGCGCATTCGAAGAAGAGTTCGCGGCCTATATCGGCGCCGCGCATTGCACGGGCGTGGCGTCTGGAACGGAAGCCATCCAGCTTGCCCTCATGGCGCTGGGCGTTGGGCCTGGCGACGAAGTCATCGTGCCCGCGAATACCTGCGTGCCAACCGTGTGTGGCGTGACATCTACAGGCGCGCGCCCGGTCCTGTGCGACATCGACCCGCAAACCTGCACGATCAATCCCGCCAAGCTGCAGGCCGCACTGACTCCTCGCGTCAAGGCAATTGTCCCCGTGCATCTCTATGGCCATCCCTGCGATATGGACCCAATCATGGCGTTTGCCCGAAAACACGGTCTCGTCGTCGTTGAGGACTGCGCCCAAGCGCATGGTGCCACGTACCGAGGGAAGAAGTGCGGTTCGATAGGCAATGCCGCCGCATTCAGCTTCTATCCCACTAAGAACCTCGGAGCCTACGGCGATGGGGGGGCCGTCACCACGCGCGACAGCAACGTTGCCGAAGAACTGCGGATGCTGCGCAACTACGGCGAAGAACGCCGCTACCATCACACCCGCAACGGCATCAACAGCCGCTTGGACGAGTTGCAGGCCGCCATACTGAGAGCGAAGCTAAGGCACCTCGACGCATGGAATGAAGCGAGGCGCGAGCGGGCCGCGCGCTATCGCAACGCCCTCGAAGGAGCGCCCGTGTCCGTCCTGAACGAAGCGCCATGGGCGCACTCGGTGTGTCATCTCTTCGTCGTGCGCACGCCCCATCGTGACAACCTTCAAGAACACCTCAAAAACAAAGAGGTCGGGACGCTGATTCACTACCCGATTCCCGTTCATCTGCAAGGCGCATTCACGGAACTCGGGCTGGGCGCGGGGGCTTTCCCCGAAAGCGAGCGCGCGTGCAACGAGGTCCTTTCGCTGCCCTTATACCCGATGACGCCACTGGAATCCGTGGACGAAGTAGCCGCGGCCATTCATTCGTTTCGGCCATGAAGCACGACGAATACGAGATTATGTATCGCGTCGAAGACGTCCACTGGTGGTACCACGGCCTTCGTGGAATGCTCGCGGAAAACTGGCGGCGCTTCGTCACGCAAGACGCCCCGCGAGTCCTGGACGCCGGCTGCGGAACCGGCGCGGTCTTGGCTATGCTGGACAGCCAAGCACAGACCGTGGGGATAGACTTCGCGAGTGAGGCGTTGGAATTCTGCAAAATTCGAGGCCTGACCCGCCTGGGACGTGCCTCAACCGTGGACCTTCCGTTCGCCGACGCCACATTCGACGCACTCATCTCGTGCGACGTGTTGTGCCACCAATCGATTCGGAAGAAGCAAGCGACCCTCTCCGAGCTGGCACGAGTTGTACGCCCCGGAGGCCTGCTGTTCCTGAACCTGCCAGCCTATCAGTGGCTGATGTCGTCGCACGACACCCATGTGCTGACCGACAAACGCTTCTCACGCGGGGAAGTCAACGCGATGCTGAACCAAGCCG
>JBAZRU010000010.1:0-25354 GCA_041662805.1 Candidatus Hydrogenedentales bacterium
CGTATTTGGACTTCTGGCGCGCCTTTTGGAACGGGCTGGCACGTCACCAACAGGGAGCATCACGGGTTTGTATTCGGTGCTCGTTGAGGCGGACGATCTGAACGATCCCATTGGAGACGCCGTTCGGAGTATCCTGGACGGGCACGTTGCACTGTCCAGGAGCCTTGCAACACGAAACCACTATCCGGCGGTTGACGTGCTGGAGAGCGTGAGCCGCTGCATGATCGAAGTCACATCGGAAGCGCATCGCACCTATGCGGGGGACATGCGGCGTGTGTTGGCGACGTACCGGGACGCGGAAGACCTGATCAACATCGGCGCGTACGTCAATGGGAGCAATCCGGAAATCGACCGGTCGATACGGTTAATGCCTGCAGTTCGCAGGTTTTTGCAGCAGGGGTTGTTTGAATCAACGCCCTTCGACGAGATAGAAGGTCTGATGCAGCGTAGTCTGAAAGGATAGTCCGGTGCCGCGACGGGACCCGAGCCGATTCGATACACTGATGCGGGTACGCAAGCGCCAGGAGCAAATGCGCGCTCAATCGCTTGCGGACGTTCGCACGCAGATTCGGTCGGTACAGAGGCAACGCGAGCAGATCTCGGGCGAGCAGGTTCGGATGTTCCAGGAAGCGGCGCATGCGGTTGGCGAGGAGTTCGTGGGCCAGGAGATACATTCGTTTTTTCAGTACGAGCGTCACTTGGCGCGACTGGCCGTCGAACGCGACGCTACGCTGCGGCGGTTGAGCGAGGTAGAGGAAGAGCGGCGCGCGGCTCTCGAAGACTCGATGAAGCGCAGGCGCGTCGTGGAGCGGCTTCAAGAACGTTTCAGGCAGGAAGAGGCGGTGGAACAGCGCAAGGACGAACAGAAACAGAACGATGAGATTGCGGGCGTCCGCGCGGCGAGACGCACGCAGGGCGAACGAGAGCCATGAAAGTAGTTGCTATTGTCGTGTTGCCAATCGTTTCGTTTGTGTTGACGTTGGTTGCCATGCTTGCCATGACGGGCAACCTCTCGCCGGAGGGGATTGCAAAACTCGCGGGAAGGGGGCCGGCCCCGGTCCAGGAAGCGCCTGAACCCAAAGACGACATTGTGGCGCGCGCCGATGATCTCAAGAAACGCGAGCAGGAATTAAACGAACGCCAGGCGCGGATCGAGAAAGATGAAAAGCGCCTCACCGAGACCCAAGCGCAGATGGAAGAGTTGCGGTCTGCGCTCCAGCAGATGTTGCTTCAAATCACACAAGCCGCGGAAGAGTCGGATGCGACCCAATCGGAGCGCCTTACGTCTGTGGCGCAATCATTGGGTGGGATGAAGCCCGCGCAAGCCGCCAAGGCCCTTGAGGGCTGGACGCCGGAGGAAGGCGCGGAACTGCTCCGGCTCATCGACGAGCGGGTGCGAGGCAAGATCCTCGACAGCATGGATCCGGACAAGACGGCCGCATTTTTGCAGGCGATGCAAGAGCAGAAGTAGCCGCAATCAAGAGCGTCTGTACCGCGCATAATGATTGGAGCGATTCCGAAGTAGGCTGTGCATTCTCTGCGCGCAGCTTTCCCTTTCTATTTCCTGTCTCTTCGGCAATTGGGATTGGACAAAAGACTCCAGCCGCAGTTCGCCGAACGCCGGAATACATCTCTCACAAGAAGTCGAAGTATTCCCACACTTACCAAACGAGTTGAAACCCTGCGCATGGATGCGTGGGGTGTTCGTGTCCGCTGTTCCTCATGGAGGCCTGGCGCGGCGGACCGCAGAATCTCAAAAGAAAGGAGGTGAAAAGAATGGTATCAGCCATAGAAGGAACTAGAGTAGAAAGCGCGAGCGCGAAGGCGCCCGCGGCGTCGAAAGCTCCTTCCGCGAGCGAAACCGCTGCCTCGGGCTTGTTTGCCCTCTTGATGGCTCATCTGCAGGGGATAGCCGAAGCGACGGTGGAACAGGGCAACGCAACGGCAGGTGATGTTGCGACGGACGCGCCGGTAGACGGCCAAGTCGAAACAGAACTATCGGATGCGGGAAAGACAGCCGCTGAACTTGGAGGCGTGTTTCTCGTGTTGCCCCAAGCCGCGATAGCGGCAACGGTTCCGGCGGAGACGGCGACGGATGCCGCGGCGGAGGCATTGGCCAATGCAGCGGGACAACCGTCGGGCGCGGCAACAATTGCCGTTGTCGATGTACCCGCGGCGGGGCAGCAAGCGTCTCAGGCGGCCGCCCAGGCGCCAACCAGTTCGGCGACGTATGTAGTGACGCCGCCCGTCGCGACGCCCGAGCCGGAGCAGGAAGGTGAAAGTGATGCCCCTGCAAAGGAGGTGTCCGTATCGGATGCCGGCCTAAGCGACTTGCCGGAGCCGGTGGCAACGCAGGCCAAACCGGTTCAAGAATCCCACGTGAAGGAGAGTCCCGAGAAGGCTCTTGCTCCGAAGCAGGCGTTGTCGGCAGTCGATGTGGCCCAAGCGCAGGCGAAGGCGAATGCAGAGGCTGAGGACGCCGGAGCGGAGTTTCGGGAAACCAAGCCCCTGGCGGCGTCCGAATTGCTGAAGCAGGCGCTAGGCAGCAGTGGCGTCAGGGCGGAGTCCACGGAAGAAGCGCACGCGGGAACTGCCGAGAAAGCGGCCGTGGGTGCGGCGCAGCGTGTTGACGTGAGCACGGGAGTGCAGACGTCGCTGGACGTTGGCGAGGCCAAGAATGCCGGAATGCCGGCGAAGGTGGATGTGCCGCAGCAAGCGGAGCGTCCGACGCTGCACACGTTGCAGGAGTTCACTGCGCGCGGCGTGCGGTACCTCGTTCGCGAAGGCGGAGACACCGTTACCGTGCGGCTTGTGCCGGAATCATTGGGTGAAGTGCGATTCGATGTGATGCGCACCCAGGATACGGTCAGCGTGCGGCTTGTAAGCGGCAACCCGGCGGTGCGCAGCGTGCTGGAATCGCAGGTGCATGGCCTGCGGGACCAGCTGACCCAGGATGGTTTCACGGTGTCGCAAATCGTCGTCACGGCGGACGCGGCTTCGTCGAACTCTCAAAGCGGCCATTTCGGGAGCTCCTGGAGCGACCAGACTCCGGCATGGCGTGGAGGCGATGCGGCCTCGACGGCCAATTCGTCGCGTAACCAGACCTACGAGACGCCCGTGCGCAGAAGTGCAGTGCACAACGGCGCGCTCGACGTATTCGTGTAGAAAGGATAGAACCTATGAATGCGATATCCAACATAAGCGCGGACTTGGCAAACTTGCTTCGTCCGGACGTTCGCGCGGCCTACCAAGGTACGGCCAAGGCCGCAGGAACGACGAAGACCCCCTTTCAGGACGCGGTAGAATCCGCGTTGAAGGCATCGGAAACGAAAGACGACAGCGGCACGGACCTGTTGGGAACGGAAACCCTGGGGAAGGATCAATTTCTCCAGTTGCTGGTCCTGCAGATGCAGAATCAGGACCCGATGTCGCCCACGGACAATGCGGAAATGATTGCGCAGTTGGCACAGTTCTCCGCGCTTGAGCAGATGCAGAACTTGAACGAGAGCTTCGCGACGCTCAGCGGAAACATCGACCAGTTGAACTTCATTAACGCGAGCGGCATGGTAGGAAAAGAGGTCACGGGATTGGACATTAACGGCGAGGCAATCACGGGCGTGGTGGACAGCGTCAGCATGGAAGACAGTATCGTGTACTTGCTGATAGGCGAAAACGTGATGTCGATGGCCGGCGTGACCGAGATCAAGGAAGCGTCATGATTCAACCCATCTACGCGACTCGGACGGAGGGCGCGTGCGAGTGCACAGCCACCCGTCAGCGCGGCCGACCCGCGGAAGCCCCGTTTGCGGATTGGTTCGATCGCGAATTGACGAGCGCCACGGGGGTGAAGTTCAGCGCTCATGCCACGCAACGGCTGCGCGACCGCAACATTACTTTGTCTTCGACCGATCAAGCCCGCCTTAGCAAGGCGGTCGATGAGGCCGAGGCCAAGGGAGCCCGAGAGTCTCTAATCCTCATGGACCGTCTGGCGTTGGTGGTGTATGTGCCCAACCGGACGGTCATAACGGCGCTGCCTCAGGATGAGGCTCAAAACACCGTGTTCACAAACATCGACAGTGCGGTCGTGGTGGCGGGGTCTCCCGGCGCAGGCGAACGCACGCAACAACTTTCAGGGCCGGACCCCTTATGGGGAAGCCCCTACGTCGCCGAATGACCGAAGCGACGCAACGTACAGGAGATTAGTAATATGGGAACAGCGATTTACACCGGAGTGACGGGGCTTCAGGCACATCAGCGCCGTATCGACGTCATTGCAAGCAATATTGCGAACGTCAATACGACAGGCTATAGAAGTTCTCGCGCGCTCTTCCAGGACCTTTTCTCGCAGACGATTTCGGGGCCGCGTGCGGCCGTCGGATCGTTTGGCGGTAGCAACCCGTCCCAAGTGGGATTGGGTGTGCGTCTGGGTTCGATCGACGTCAATTACAGCCAGGCAGCGTTGCTGACCACGGGTGTGGCGTCCGACCTTGCCATCCAGGGCAGCGGCTTCTTTATTCTCAGCGACGGAACGTCGAACTTCTACACACGAGACGGCTCGTTCGACTTGAACGCAAACGGTCAATTGCGCGACCCGGCAACCGGGCTGCTGGTACAGGGATTTCAGGCCAGTTCCACGGGCGTAATCAATCCGAACGGGCCGATTACGTCGATTCAGATTCCCGTGGGCGGCGCGGCAATCGTGCGAGCCACGACGAGCGCCACGCTCATCGGCAACCTGAATTCGGACGCGGCGACGGGTGATACCGTGAACCGGACTGTGCGTGTCTTCGACTCCCTGGGCACCCCCCGCGACATTGACCTGGTGTTTACGAAGAGCGCCACGACAAACGAATGGGACTGGGTGGCCTCAAGCACCGATCCGGATATCAATACGGTAACGGGCGCGGGCACGATCGAATTCGATTCGAACGGCACGGTGATAAATGGCGGAATTGGCAATGTGAGCGCCACGTTCAATGTCGGACCGTCAACACCCATCGACCCGTTTGTGTTCGACTTCAACTTCACTGGCGTTACCCAGCTGTCGGCCGACAGCGACGTCACCGTCCAGAATCAGGACGGGTATCAGCGAGGCGTGCTTGAAGCCTTCAATATCGGCGACGACGGGGTTATCAATGGTGTGTTCTCCAACGGCCTCACTCGTGTGATTGGCCAAGTGGCCTTGGCGGCATTCGCCAATAACGGCGGACTCGTGCGTGACGGAAACAACCTGTTCCGCGACAGCCCGAGCTCCGGAGTGGCCCAGATTGGAACGGCTAACACGGGTGGACGCGGGTCGGTATCGGGCGGTGTGCTGGAAGGATCGAACGTGGATCTTGGGACCGAGTTCAGCAACCTGATTGTGACGCAACGTGGCTTCCAGGCCAATGCTCGAACCATAACAACGGCTGACACTCTGCTTCAGGAAACGGTAAACCTTATCCGGTAAACGTGATCACTACTCGTAAAGCATGACTAGGGCGGCCGGCCACGGGGCAGAATCCCGTGCCGGCCGCCTTTTGCATTGGGGCTCCCGATTCCCGAGCGCCCGAAAAACTGGGGGCGGGAAGCAAGAGTGTGTTGTTGAACCAGTCGGTAGATGCTAGAATAGCGCGTACCACAAGATATTGGGGCACCGCCGGACCGGAACCAGTAGCGCAATGGACATCGCAACACTCGCAGGGTTTATAGCAGGTTGGGGCATTTTCCTCGTCGCTGTTTTGATGGGGGGGACGCCTGCCATCTATTTGGATCTGGCATCCTTCCTCATCGTCGGAGGAGGGACACTCTCCTCCACGTTGATAAACTATCCGCTTCGGGATGTGCTCAGCGTATTTCGTACGTTGCGCATTGCCTTTTTTCACAAAGATCAGACTCCCGAGATCCTCATCCGCACGCTCGTTAGTTTCGCGACGATCGCGCGGCGCGAAGGCATCTTGGCGCTTGAAGGGTATGTCGAGAATTCCGAAGACGAATTTCTCACGAGAAGTGTCCGCCTTGCCATTGATGGGTCATCCCCTGAACTGATTAAGGATATTCTGTCCACGGAACTAGCGTTCTTGGAGAGCCGGCATGCTTTGGGGCAGTCCATGTTGTTGTCAATGGGCGCGTATGCACCGGCCTTCGGGATGATCGGTACGCTCATCGGGCTGGTCCAGATGTTGGCGGAGATGGACGATCCGTCGAAGATTGGAATAGGAATGTCCGTTGCGCTCACCACGACGCTTTACGGCGCGCTACTCGCGAACGTGTTTTTTCTGCCGGCCGCCGGCAAATTGAAGGTCCGCACCGCGAACGAATTGCTGCAGAAGGAAATCATCATCGAAGGTATTCTTTCGATACAGTCTGGAGACAATCCGCGGATTGTCGAGCAGAAGCTACTGTCGTTTGTGGCGCCTTCGTTTCGCAATCAGGTTCAAGTGAAGAGACATTATGATACGGGAGAGTAGTAAGCCGCAGACAGGCATGCCAAGTGCCCCTTTATGGACGGTGACTTTTGCGGACATGATGGGGTTGTTGTTGGCATTCTTCATTCTCCTTGCCTCGTTTTCGACCATTAGCGACAAGAAGATCAGCTTGGCCGTGGGATCCCTGCAGCGCGAGTTTGGAAAGGGCGTGATGCCCGGGCAAGGGCAAAGCACCCAGGCAATACGGGCGGTGAATGTCCTTCGCGAAATGCAGGCGCGCGTTCCGCGAGGAATCGAAAAGGCGGCGCGAGAACTGCAAACGCGGCTCCAAGTTCTGGGCATGACGAAGGGAGTCGACATCAAGTACGACGGGGATGGCGGCCTGCTTATCAGTCTGCCCAACCAGATTCTCTTCGACTTTGGAAGGGCGGAATTGAAGCCGGACGCCTATGAGGTCATCAACCAGCTAGGGGCCTCGTTGAGCGAAGTCAAAGGGGTGTTTGTGGAAGTTCGCGGGCACACCGACAACGTGCCATTGGGGTCACAAAGCCCCTACCAGGACAACTATGATTTGAGCTACCATCGGGCCAAGAATGTCATGAGTCAGCTTGCCGCGCCGGGAGGCGTGCAGACAAAGGACTGCGAGGTCATTGCGTGCGGCGACTCGCAGCCGGTGGCGGATAATGCGACCGAAGAGGGGCGACAGACCAATCGAAGAGTAGAATTGCACATACGCGGCAAGATGTCGGAATCGACGCTGGATTCGATCAGGGGCGGGTTTGGGGCGTCCGTTGAAACGCCGTCTGAAGCGCCTTCCGCGACCAATCCAAATGTCGGGGCCGGCACATAGGAAGTAGAGGGATATGGCAGAGCCAAAAGCAGAGCAACAGGCCCCGGCAAAGGCAAAGACGAACTTGATGCCGATCCTTATTGGATTGAGTTCGGTCTTGGTGGCGGTGATTATTGCGGTCGTCGTATTCAATTTTGTGCTACGTCCCCGGCTTGCCGATCCGACGACCCCTGAGGCGCCCGAGCACGAGTCGGAAATCCCGGCCTCGGCCGTGACGGTGCCGTTCGACGAGGCTTTTACAACGGTGATCATGCAATCCCCGGATATGCCCGCGTCGACGTTGCTCTACAAGGTATCGCTCGAATGCTCGAATGCTGCCGCGGCCGCCAAGGTTAAAGCCAACATCCCCCGGTTTACCGCGATAATCCGGAAGTTTCACAGCTATCGAACGCGCCAGGAACTGGACGATCCCTTGGTCGAACAGAGCATTGCAAAGCAAATCCAGCAGGAAGCGAACAAGATTCTCAAGGAGCTTCCGATGCCGGCCGCGTCAGGCGGAGGCGGTCATGGAGAGTCGGAGGCGCCGGAGATATCGGAAGAAGAGATGAAGGAAAGCCGCATTTCGGAAGTGTTTCACGAGAAGTTCTTCGTGCAGGATATGTGATGAACAAGGGCGAATCCCGCAATACGCGCGAACACACGTTCGAAGAGATTGTTCCTCGGGCGGGTCTGCCGCAGAGGCATCTTGCGGTTGAAGACATGAAGGGGGTGAGACTTCAGATCTCCGCCGACTTGGGGTCCTGCAAGATGCTTGTGCGCGAAGTGCTGGAGTTGAAGCGCGGTTCCGTGGTCCAGTTGAACAAACTTGCCGGCGAAATGACGGATATCTACATCAACGGACTGGCTTTGGCCAGAGGAGAAGTGGTCGTTATCGGCGACGCGCTTCATGTGCGTGTTGGGGAACTTACCGGTCAGGAGAAAGCCGAGGACGTGGCATTGACGGAAAGCGTTGAATGATGACCAGGACTGCCATAGTCCCATTCGTGCTGATGGCCGTGTGCGCAGTGGCGTGGGCGGAGAGAAAGCCCGCGTCCGCCACCGTTGATGCGCCGGCCGTCGCGGAGTCACCGGAAGAGGGGTTTACCGAGACGACGCCACCCGACATCGGGTTGCCGCCCGGCGAAGCCACGGACGCCACACCCGCCCCTGGGCAGCCCCTGGCGCCGGAGACTACGAGCCCTGGTCCTCCACCCATGCCGGAATGGTGGAGCAAGGCGAAGATGCAACTCGACAAGGAGATCGAGCAGACTTCGGGAAGTGGCGAAGTGGCGACTCCGACGAATTCGGCGCAGTCTTCGACGGGGCAGCAGGAAGGTCGTGTCCCAACTACGATGGAGAGTTTCGGCAAAGGGGCTTCCGCGTTTTGTATTGTGATTGCGCTCATCCTTTTGACGTATTACATCATCGGCCGCTACGGCAGGAAGACGCCACTTTTTGCGGGGGCAAATCTCGGCACGCTGATGGGACGGCTGTTCTTGTCGCCGAAGGCATGCCTTTACTTCATTCGCGTGAAGGACAAGGTGCTGGTCGTCGGCGTAACACCCACTTCGATTTCGTCCGTAGCGGAAATGGATGCGTCTGCATTCGAGTCCGCTCCCGCAGCGACCGTACCCTTCGCTGCCGCGCAGACCTCTCCGAAACCGGTCACAAACCCCGCGAGTGACAAGTTTCTTTCGCAATTGAAGACGTTCATGCGCACGAATCCGCCGGGGCCGCGCACCGGACGCGAGGATGATGAGATCGCGACGTTGCGCGGCGATATCGCCCGTCTGCGGCGCGAATTGCAAGAGGGGACGCGGGAGCAGGGCGAATGATGCGGCGGGCAACGAGGCCGGGATGGAGCCGGGCGTGCGTTGGAGTGGCGCTCCTTTCGCTTGTGTGGGCGTCCACGGCATTGGGGCAAGCGCAGCCGGATAATTCGCTGGGGATCGATATCTTTCGCGCCGCGCAGAATTCGGTTCAGCCGCAGCAACTCTCCACGACGTTGACGCTATTCACGCTCATCACGGTGCTGTCGCTGGCTCCGGCCATTTTGATCATGACGACGTCGTTCACGCGGATCATCGTCGTGTTGGGTTTCTTGCGGCAGGCCATGGCAACGCAGCAGACTCCGCCCAATCAGGTTCTGGTCGGGTTGGCGCTGTTCCTTACGTTTTTCATCATGGCTCCGACCTATACGCGCGTGTACAACGAAGCGTTACGCCCGTACATGAATCAGGAAATAACGCAGACCGAAGCCTTGGATCGCGGCATGCTCCCCGTGCGGGAGTTCATGTTCCGGCAGGTCATGGATCATCCCAAGGACCTTGCCCTGTTCATCAACATCGCCAAACTGCCGCGCCCGAATACGCCGGACGATGTGCCAACGCATGTCCTGATCTGTGCGTTTATCGTCAACGAGATGCGGGTGGCGTTCATGATCGGGTTTATCATCTACATCCCGTTTTTAATCATCGACATGGTCGTGGCGAGCACGCTCATGGCGATGGGGATGATGATGCTTCCGCCGGTGTTCATCTCGCTGCCGTTCAAGATCATCCTGTTCGTACTGGCGGACGGATGGTTTCTGATCATCGGCGAACTGGTGAACAGCTTCAGTTGACGCGCGCCTACGAGGCCGCCAAACGGTCCGCGATGAGCCTTGCCGCGCCTATCGCCGTCGCGTCGTCGCCGAGTTTCGCTTTCACAATGCGGACGCCTTTGCGAATAGACGGCATGGCGTGGTCTTTGACTGCCCGTTTGACCTCCTCAAGATAGAGCGCGGGCATTGCTTCCACGAGGCCCCCGCCAAGCACCACGGCTTCCGGGCTGAAGAAGTTCATTGCATTGCCGACGGCGATGCCGGTGTAGTAGGCGGCTTTTCGAACGACGCCTTCGACCATGGTCTCGCCTTCTTCGATGGCCTTGGCCAGAATGCCGCTGCGGATGTTGCCGAGGTCCGTGCCGCAGTTCTTGAGGATGAAGGGGGAGTCGCCGCGCGCAGCGATGGCCGCAACTTGCGAGGCAATTGCGATGCGCGAAGCCAGCGCCTCGAGACAGCCGCGTTTTCCGCAACCGCAGTACGGGCCGTCCACATCGAGGGTCATGTGGCCGACTTCGCCCGCGCCGCCGGTGAACCCGTGGAGCAGCTTCCCGTCGATAATAATCCCGCCGCCGATACCGGTGCCGGGGAAGATTCCGAGCAGATTCTGGCAGTCCTTTACCTCGCCGAAACACCACTCGCCGTAAGTTCCCGCGTTCACATCGTTCTCCACGAGCGCCGGGACCTTGAATGCCTTGTTGAGCACGTCGGCCAATGGAAACCGCTTCCAGCCCAGATTGGGCGTGTCGATGATGACTCCGTCGATGGGACTCACGGGGCCGGGCGACCCCACGCCGATTCCGAGGATGGGCTTTCCGCCCGCGTCGGCGATGGATTCTTTCACGACTTTGATTATGCGGTCTTCCGGCTTCTCGTCCGGGTTCTTTTCGGAGCGGCTTTTCTTGCGGCACCGGCCCACCACCTTGAACTTGTGGTCGAGAACGCAGGACATCATCTTGGTTCCGCCGATATCCAGACCGACGATGAAATCACCAGCTTTGAGAGTCACAGACATGTCATTTTCCTTCCGTCTACTAATCCCCGGAGAGCATATCATGAATGGAGCGAACATGGAATGGTCCAACCTGGAAATCGAATGGGGGGAGGCGTGAGGAAGGCGGAGACCTAGCGCAGGTATGCAGAGGGTGCTGAGGAACGCAGAGAGCTGCGAGGGCGCGAGTAGTCTAGGGAATTGAGAAGGCATGACTCTGAAAGAGGTGATCCGCGCTCTCGATTACAGGCAGTTGGTTTTGGTTGCGGTTTATGCCACCATCTGACGTGCCGTGGGTCGCAAACACAAGCCGTGAATCGTCGAGGTCAAATGGATTCTAAAGAGGGGGCAGGGCCGCGTGTGAAGCCGCCGCCGCGGGGTTTGGCGATCCTATTGATGCTGGGCCCGTGCATGGTGTGGTGCGGCGAATATATCGGGTCGGGGGAGGTCATCCTTTCGACGCGAACGGGGGCGTTGTTCGGCACGGGACTATTGTGGGTGCCCCTCTTCGCGATATTCACAAAGTATTGGATCGGCCTGGCGGGCGCGCATTACACCGTGTGCACGGGCGAGTGCATGATTGACATGATGGCGCGGACGCCTGGCCCGAGGAATTGGGTCATCTGGCTCGTCTTCGTCGGGCAAGTCAGTTCAGGTGCGATTGCCACAGGCGCCTTGGCCAGCGTCGCGGGGATATTTGCCTCGTACTTCATACCACTTCCTCCGTTCTTTTTGGGGTGGTGTTGCACCGTTATCGTGATTGTTCTTGTCTGGGGAGGCCAATTCGACGTCCTCAAGAAGGTCATGTCGTTCCTTGTCCTGCTCATCATCCTCGGTGTTTTCGATGTGGCGATAAGCACGTGGCCCGGGTGGTCCAGTGTCATGCGCGGCGCATTCGCATTCCAGTTGCCGGATGTGCCCGAATGGGCGCGTACGACCGCCGGGGTGACGGGGGGCACGTGGAAGGAGATATTGCCGTTGCTGGGGTGGGCTGCCGGAGGATTCGCGAGCCAGGTTTGGTACACCTACTGGGTGTTTGGCGCGGGATACGGGATGGCCAACGGCAGAACGTATGGAGAGCCCTTGGATGCGACTGCCTTGCGTGCGCTCACGACAGACGATGCGCGGCACATCAAGGGTTGGACTCGTGTGGTCGTTGCCGATGCGACGATGGCGTTGCTCATTGGGTGTAGCGTCACGGCGGCGTTCATGCTGGCAGGGGCCGGCGTGTTGGGACCGGCGCACGTTGCGCCTACAGGCTCCGAAGTCGCGATCCAGCTTTCGAGTATGTTCTCGGAGCGATGGGGTGTTATCGGCGCGCACCTATTCGTGCTTTCGGGCCTTGCGGCGATGCTCAGCACGATGCTCGGGCAGTTCGCGGGATGGCCCCGGTTGCTGGCGGATTGCGCCCGCATCCTGTTTCCTTCCGTGGGGCGATTCTCCTGGAAGGCGCAGTTTCGGTTCGTGCTGATTGTCTATGCGATGTCCAACATGGTCATCGTGTATAGCTTCGGACTGAAGCCCGTGTTCTTGGTGAAGTTGGGCGCGGTACTCGACGGGCTCTTGTTGACGCCTATCCAGGCTGTTGCGGTAGGCGTCACGCTGTTCGCGATTATGCCTCGATTCTATTCGAAAGAGGTTGCACGTATGTTGCGGCCGAATCCGGTGTATGCGGTTGGGCTGATATTGGCGTTCCTGCTGTTTGGGTACTTCTGTGTGTTTCAGTTGCCGGGCGCGTTGTTTGAGTGACGAACACGGACGAACATGGACGTGCCCTGACTGACACGGGGAAGTGGGTCCGGAGGAAGACCCAACTAACCGACGACAAAACCTTCCTTCTCCAGCTCCTTGGCGATCTCTCCCTTGGAGATTCGCGTGAACGCGACAGTCTTGCGGGGGTCGAGTTGTTCGAAGTGCTTGAGAAAGCGCCGGCGATGAAGCAAGTCCGCCATGACGAGGGGGTCGTCCGATTCGAGGACGTGAATAGTCCTTAGGCGCACGCGTTTCATGCCTCCGCGCCAATCGTCGAGGGTCGTCATCACGTTGGGAGGAAGAGCGCCTCCCCGATTGTGCGTGATTAGAAACGTTACGAAACCGTCGCTTTCGAGACCTTCTTGTATCGCTCGCGTGAACGACTCTTTCGTCAAGGTGTAGACGGAGGCGAGTCCCGTGCTGCGGCGTTCCGCGAATTGATCCAAGGGAACCGTCAGCAGCGGGTCGGTGTCTTGGGTTGGAACGACGATGTCGAAGTTGGGTTGAACGATAATCTCCGCCCCCTTGGGAGGAAACCGTTTTGCCAACCGGTCGAAGCCGGTGCGCGTCAGTAGGCACCGGCCTAGTTCGGTCAAACGGAACAGGCTGCGGCCGCCATCCTCGGCGCGATCGACGACGCCTAGCCAGAAGAAGGCTTCTTCCAGGGAGCGCGCCAAACCGCGTTCCGAATTGCCCGCCGCCACGGGGCTCACATAATGCCAATGGCCGCCGGCATTCCGGAGCATGGGCTGCTCCGTGTCGGATGCGACGTGTAAGGCGTGTTCGATGAAGTCGATGACGGGATACCATGCATCCGGTTTCAGTTCGTCGAGAAGTCCGCACAGGACGCGACAAGAAGCCTGTTCGTTGCCGCCGGCCGTCAGCCAATTGAAGACAAGCTCGTGGCGTTGGAGGCGATCCATGGCCAAGAGGTCTTCGAGGTCCGCTGCGCGCAGTTCGTTGTCGACGCGTGCGATCCAGCCGACACCCTGCGCCGCCCAGAGGCAGGTCGCCAAGGAGGGGTCGTCTTCCTCGGAGCAGAGTTCGGCGAGCCGCCGTCTGTCTTCGCGGAACAATTCGCCGTCGCCGCGAATGCGAGCCGGTTTTGCCGCGATGGTCGCGACGAGCCTGCAAATGCGCTCGGAGAAGTCGAGGCCGCGACAGTCTGCGTCTTCCGGTTTGGTACGCGCGGCTTTGATTTGGGCGCGCGATCGCTGCATGCCACCCGAGACTTCCTGCCATTGCCGCAATTCGGAGAGGAGGCCGGCCACGCGGACGAGGCGTTCCTCCGAATCGAAACGGAACATCTCGAACAGGGCGAATCCTTGGAAGAGATCCAGGAGCGCCTGCTCGACTTCGTAGTCGGATTTATTGAAGGCGGCGCGCACCGCGTTCACCGGCATAACACCGCTGCCCGATTGCCACAGATGATCGAAGACTTCCTGGGCGAGCGAAGAGAATTCGTGGCTGGCCACGTAGGCCACGACGGAGTCCGGGTGGGTGTAGCACATGTCGATGAGCGCTTCCGCCGCGGCCTTCTTTCCTCCCGGCTTGTCCACGCCGATTTTTTCTTCTAGTCTGCGAAACTCGTTCGCTTCCAGGTTCTTCACGAGATTGAATAGCGAGGGGATATCGCCGCGGTTCTCCAGTCCTTCCGAAATCCGCTTAACGGCCGTGTGACCTTCGGCGACGAGCTTCACTTTCGTCAGGTCGGAAAAGAACAGCTTATGATTGACATCGATGAGGTATTCGACCTCTTCTTCCGGGAGTTCGAGTTTCTTTGATAGAAAGCGCACCGTCAACCCTGAACGGCTGTTCAACGTCAATTCACGTGCGATGCGGAAAGCCGGTTTGCTTAACCCCTCGAGCGCCGCAATGAAGCTCGCCCCATGCCGCATGAAATTCCCTCTCCGATTCCATAGCCCATATCACATCACAGTCGAATCGTCAAGTATATCGCACAATCGTGCAACCGACAACACTCTTCGTGGGACTCTTCATGGCAGCGGGAAGGAACAGGGGGGATTGCTTGCATTCATCGAAGCCAACCCGTAAGGTTACCGGTGGTTGTGGGTATCCTGAAGTCATGCCGATGTGTTATGGGGTGAATTGTATGATTGCGGGGGCGGTCTGAATTGAAGCACTTGGGCACGAGCCCAGAGGTCTATTGTCGATGAAAATAACGCTGAAGGTTTCCACGATCAACCTTTCGGTTGTCATCCCCGCGTTGAATGAAGCCCCCAATCTATACCGTTTGATGCCGCTTTTGCGGGAAGCGCTGGATGGTCTTGGCATCACTTGGGAAGTGCTTGTTATCGACGGCGATTCTTCCGATGGAACGAAGGCCGTCGTGGAGCATGCGGGAGAACCATTCCGCTACGTTTGCGAGAAGGAGCCTGGGTATGGGCGGGCAATCCTGCGCGGCGTGAGCGAGGCGCGCGGCGAATTCGTGTTGACAATGGACGCGGACATGTCGCACCCGACGGAGTTTATCGGGCATTTGTGGGAAGCGCGCGTCAATCATGACATCGTTATTGCCTCGCGATACGTGCCCGGAGGCCACGCCGATCAACCCCTTTTTCGATATGGACTGAGCTGGATACTGAACTCTTTCTTCGGGAAGGGACTCAGCATTCCGGTGAAGGACTTGTCGAGTGGGTTCCGCTTGTACCGCAAGCATTTGTTTTCAAAAGTCGATGCGCAGTTCACGAACTTTGTGATTCTCGTGGAAATCTTGCTGCTGTCGTTTGGGCGGGGCCTGCACATCAAAGAGATCCCTTTTCATTATCAGCCGCGCATATCCGGCGGCTCGCATGCGCGCATCATCAAGTTCGGACTCGACTATCTGCGCTTATTTTTCCGCGTCTGGAAGATTCGGAACAGCGTGGAGTTTCCCGATTACGATTGGCGGGCGCACGATAGCCGCATTTGGTTTCAGCGGTATTGGCAGCGCAAACGCCACAACATCATCATGCGATTTACCCCTCCCTTTGTCTCGACGTGCGACGTGGGCTGCGGGAGCAGCCGGATTCTCGCGGACCTGCCGCACGCAATCGGCGTGGATATGCGCCACGACAAACTGGCGTTTATGCGTAAGACCAACAAGCTCCTGCTTCAATCGGACGGCATGCGCTTGCCGTTGCGGACGGCCGAGTTCGACTGCGTGATCAGTTCGCAGGTCATCGAGCACATCCCCGAAGAGAATGGGCGTCTCCTGGACGAGCTGACGCGGATTCTGAAGCCCGGGGGGATCTTGGTGCTGGGTACGCCGGACTACGGGCAATGGCAATGGGTAGCGATCGAGTGGGTGTACGGCAAGGTTGCCCCCGGGGCCTATGCGGACGAGCATGTGACGTTTTACACGTATGACAGCCTGACAAAGGCCTTGATTTCGCGGGGTTACGAGATTCTCGACCACGATTACATCTGCAAAGGCGAGCTGGTTCTCAAGGCCCTGTACAAGCCGGGCGCATTGAAAGAGGCGGCCACTGCCGAGGCGGAGGCAGTGGCTGGGAGCGCGCCAGTCTGAAGAAGCATGGGCGGACCCGAATTGGGGCAAAGTGAGAAAATTGTTGAATGTTGTATCGAGTGACCCCAATGATGGTATCATTAGTGGACCGCGCGACCGGGGAGTGTGGGCCATCGCCGGGAGTCTTTGATTTTGCTGCTCGATGAACAAGGAGTCTGCAGCATGCGGATAAGGAAATACCTGCTTTCGGTAGTGTTGATTGCAACTCTGAGTTTGTTGAGTTTGGGTTGCCCGACATCGCCGCCCGACTTTCTCGTAACGTTCTTACTCTCGACTACCTCGCTAGACTTTGGCACGGATATCAATTCGTTGCAGTTCAAAGTGTCAAAGAATTACACGTCTAAGCCAATGCCCACGTTCACGGTCACGCCGCAGCAGAACTGGATACTGGTCAATCCTTCCACGGGCAACAGTAATGGGCCGTCCGATCCAGCTACCATTACGGTGAGCCTTGACCGTTCGAAACTGACGGCGGGCGCCAACACGGGCAGCGTAGTGGTCTCCGCTCCGGGCGTGACGCCTGTCTCAGTCACCATCACCGCAACCACGAGTATCGTGGCGAATTTTGGGGCGATCACCGGCACGACGATACAACCCGGCGGGACCGTTAGTTTCCAAGATCAGTCTACCGTTACGGGAGGCACAATCGACTCGTGGTTGTGGACTTTTGGCGATGGTGGGCAGAGCAATCAGCAGAATCCGACGCATCAGTATAATGCGCTCGGAACCTACGACGTAACGTTGACGGTGACTTCAGGCGCATTGAGCGATGTCGAGGTCAAGGCCAACTACATCAGCGTGGTTCCACCCACGCCTCCGGACGCGAATTTCTCGGCGGCGACAACAACACCATTGGACGGCAATCCCCTCCAGTTCACGGATTTGTCCTCGCCCGGCACGTCGCCGATAACAAGCCGGCTGTGGGATTTTGGCGATGGCGGGACAAGTACGGCTCAGAATCCGATTCACACGTATACGACCGTTGGGACGTTTGATGTCTCGCTAACCGTAACGACCCTTGTTGGTCCGGACACCGAAACGAAGACTGGCTACATCACGGTTCAGCCCAAGGCCCCGACGGCCAATTTCGACGCCGATGATCGGACGCCGGCAGTGGGGCAGACCGTCCAGTTCTCGGATTTGTCGACGCCGGGTAGTGGAACGATATCGGAATGGTGGTGGCATTTCGGCGACGGCGTGACAAGCACCCTCCAGAATCCGACGCACATTTACACGGCGGCGAAAGCCTACAGCGTGTACTTGGGTGTGAGGAACAGTTTTAGTCAGCTTGGAACGAAGTCGGTTACGAATTTCATTCAAGTCAGTCCGACTAAGACGATGCTGGACAATTACGTTAGCAAGGCGGACAACAGTTACGGGTATTCTATTGAGAATACGACCTCAGGGACCGGCTACACGGCGTACGTAGTCAATATGACTTCGCAGACGTGGAAAGCGTCCAAAGTGACGACGCCAGCTGGCGGCGTGTGGAAGCACTGGCTGACGATTATCGACCCAACCACAAAGACCACGAACACGGCTCTGTTGGTGGTGAGCGGCGGGAGCAATACCAATACACCTCCGACTGTGGACCTTGACATGGTGACGGCGGCGACGCAACTTGGGTCTACGGTGGCGGTGCTGAGCCAGGTCCCGAACGAGCCTATGACGTTTGCCGCAGATGGCGTGTCTCGCACCGAAGACTCGATCATCGCGTATACGCTGGATAAGTTTATCGTCGATTTCGAGACGATGGAGAAGAACGACTGGCCCTTGCTATTGCCCATGACGAAGAGCGCGGTCCGTGCGATGGACACGGTCCAGGACGTGCTGGCATCCAAGGCGGGCAAAGTTGCGCCGACGGGATTCGTCGTTGTCGGCGCATCGAAGCGGGGATGGACAACGTGGCTGACCGCCGCTGTCGATTCGCGCGTGATTGGGGCCGTTCCGATCGTGATTGACATGCTCAACATGAAGCCGTCCATGAGCTGGCACTATCAAGCGTATGGGACATATTCCGAGGCGGTCGAAGACTATTGGAAGCTGCCGCCAGCCGGTTCGGATGTGTTCAGCCGCTTCGACACGCCCGAGTCAGATTATCTGATGAATACGATTGACCCGTATTCGTATCGGACTCGATTGACAATGCCGAAGTTTGTCATGTGCTCGACGGGCGATCAGTTTTTTGTGTCCGACTCGGCGCAGTTCTACTTCAGCAACCTTCCCGGTTCCAAGTTTCTCTACTACGCGCCCAACACGGACCATGGGATGGATGACCCATCGGTGATTCTCCCCATTATAGCCCCCTTCTTTGGGTCGGTGGCATTCGGCGTTTCTATGCCGACGATGACGTGGAATTTCACGCCCTCCGGGGGCGGCTTTCAATTGACAGTCACCCCTGCGGACATCAGTTCAGTCGCATCGGTTAAGTTCTGGTCCGCCAATACATTGCCGACCAAGCGCGACTTCCGGCTGGAGACGATAGGGGCAGCGTGGGGGAGTACGACTTTGACGGCTGTTGGGAATCAGTACACGGCTACCATCGCCAATCCGGGCGGCGGCAAGTGGAAAGGGGGCTTTGCTGAAGTCACATTCAACAGCCCTTTTCCGGGATTCCCATATCGATTCTGCACCGAGTTGAGAGTTGCGCCGACCACGATGCCTTCGGGTCCGCCACCTTGGGCGAATTAGGCTGACGGGGTCTCCAGCGACTTGAGCCGCCGCTCCATTTCGCGGAGCGGCATCAGATCGCCCTTTCTTCCAGCCGCCTCGATGCCCTTCCTGAACACGGCAATTGCGCTTTCGCGATTGCCCAGGAACTCGTGGCATTTCCCCAGATTCAGAAAAGCGACCGAGTAATCTTTCTGCACCTGAGTAGCGCGTTCCAGGTAGGGTGTTGCCTGGTCGAATTCGGAGAGTTGCATGTGGGCCATGCCCGCGCCGAAGGTGGCCATCGGGTCGTCCGGGTCGATTTCCAGAACCTCCTTGAACATGGCGATTCGTTCGAGGGCTTCGCGCCGTATGCGCTCGCGTTCTTCCGCGGCGATGTCCTCTGCGCGACGCGCCTCGCTCGTCCGGCGAAGCTGCAGGACGGCCGCCTTGGCCTTTTCCTCTTCTGCTTCGGCGATCATGCCTTTTGCCACGTAGAAGACTGAGAGGTTCGAGTGGGCCATAATGCACGCGGGATTCAGCGCCGCGAGGATTTGCATGTAGTGGATGGCCTCGTCCACGCGGTGATGGCGATTCAAGATCACGCCCAGGGCCTCGTAGGCGTCTTCAAACGTGGGATGAAGGAGAACGGCCTCGCACAGAATATCGATGGCTTTAACGTCCTTGTCGTGGGCATCGTTCTGGAAGTACTGCAATGCGAGATCGTAGAGGGCTTGGGCCTGTTCCTCGCGCGTAAGGGCGGTGTAGAAGGGGAGCAATACAACTCTCGCCTGAAAGACGGGACCGTTCGGGGCCGTCGAAAACGCGTGTGTCGAATCGATGGCGCGATGTTCGCGGTCGAGGTAGACCATGGCGATGTGGCGGCCAAGTGTGGGCGAGTAGACGCCGCTACGAACCGTGCCCACTTCTCTTCCGTCTGCGTACAAGGTGTCGCCGCGCCTGGGAGCGCTCGTGCCGTCGTCCAGTTCAAGTCCCATGAGTGCGAACTTGACCGAACTGTACGCGCGCAGTTTTGCGATGACTTCCTGGCCCAGGTAGCACCCTTTTGTATAGCTGACGCACGTACGCTCCAGGGTCGTCTCGGGGAGCCGGTTCGTCGTATCCATGTCCAAGCCGAAGCGCGGGATGCCGGCTTCTACTCGCAGGATTTCTTGGGCGTCCGGGCCGATAGCGCGAAGCCCGTGTATTTGGTCCGCTTCGAGTAGGGCACGGAGAAGCGGCGCGGCCTCGCCTGTTTGTGCGATGAGGAGATAGCCGTCTTCGCCCGTTGCGCTGTGCCGGATCGCGAGAACTTGATACCCAAGTATTTCCACGGGATGGACGCTGTGCCCGGTTCTTGGAAGAAGCTCGGTCGCGGCGCGTTCTCCCATTACAAACGAGAGAAAGGAGAGCGTCCTCGGCCCTTGGATGAGCAGTTGCTCGACTTCGTTGCCGCTGTCGAATAGCCGCACGTCCTCGGCGAACAAGTGCGCCTCCAATTGCTCCATGAGCGTGGCAGCCTGAATGCGTTCTACGACCAGCCAATACTCGTCTTCCCAGCGATGGAGGGTAAAATGGGCCTGGAGCCTGCCTTTTCGATCCAGCAAGGCACTTGCGTGACCCTGCCCTGATTCAAGGGCGGTCACGTCGTTGGAGGTTTGGGTCTGTAGCCATGTCGCCACATCGCGGCCTTCAAGCCGGATGAACGCGTGGTCGTCCCGGATCCACGCCCCGACTTCGCGGCGAACCGCGTAGACATCGTCGCGAACCTCTAGTGCAACATCATCGGTCATGGCGAATCTCGTCCCCAAGAAGAAGCCCCGGACGCTGTGCGCCCAGGGCGTTCGAAAAACGCATTGTGAAGGCCTAGCCGCTAGACGCTGAACGACTCGCCGCAGCCGCAGGTGCTTGAAGCGTTGGGATTGCGGAAGACAAAACCCTTGCCGTTCAAGCCTTCCTTGTATTCGAGCACGATGCCTTTGAGGTAGATGGATGACTTGCGGTCCATGAAGAAGTTCAGGCCATCTTGCTCGTGAACGATGTCGCCCTCGCGCGGCTTGCCGAATTCGAGAAGATACGAAAGCCCGGAACAACCGCCGCCTTTTACGCCTAGGCGCACACCTTGGACGTCCGATGCTTCTTTCTCGCGCAGCCGCTTCAATTCGCGGATTGCTTCTTCGGTGGCACAGACCAGCGAGCGCGGGGTCTCCGTGGCGGTATCGGTCGACATCGTTACGTTACTCTCCTGAATCGATTGTTGGGGGTTACGCCTTGGTTGGCTCGGGACGTTCCATCAGCCCTTCGAGGACTTCCAGCATCATGTCCGCATCGACCCCGTAACCTGCACACACCTGCCCGATGGTTTCGAATTGGTTGATGCCGCAATGCGAGCACCCGCCCAGGTGAAACGCGGCAAACACCTCGGCTACGCGGGGGTGCATGGCCATGGCTTCGCCAATGGTCATGTCCAGGCTGAAGCACTGCTTGCCTGCCTCGACGCTGCCGTTGTGGGTGTGATGCGCGTGCTTGATATGGTCGTCGGACCAATACTGCTCGAACTCCTCAATCGAAGACGACTCCATGTACGCCATGTTGGTCATTCGCTTGACCAAAGGGTCGGGAACGCAGTCGATCTCGCCGGTTGCGGGAATGTAGGTCATTTGACGTTGAATCGAAAACGTGTCGTCGCACTCGTAATAGACCCAAGCATCTCCCTTACCGGGAACAGGTTGACTCACTTTGTAATACAGCATGGCTCGTCCTCGCGGGTGTTAGAAGCCCATAGATTGAACATAATCAGAGGATAGCATATTTCCCGGATGCTGCTCACCCGCGCCACAAGGGCTCGGGTGAATCTGGAATGCGGTCGCTTGATCGCGTATCGCCCCGAACCGCCGGCATGCTATTATCGAAGTGAGGAGTCTGGAAGGTTAGGCTCTGGCGTGGTTTCCTGGCTAGGAGAGGGGTGCCGATGGGGATCAGTGAGGAGACGCAGAAGGACATCGTTACTCGCGTTCTTGCCGAGGCCGATCCGTGCCGTATCATTCTGTTCGGTTCCGCGGCGTCCGGAACCATGACGAGCGACAGTGATATCGATTTGTTGGTTTTGCTGGACGCGACGGCCAATCCGGCGCAAGACAGCACGCGCATCCGCCGGAAGTTGACAGGCTTGGGGTACCCCTTCGACGTCATCGTGATGGCAAAGGAGCGGTTCGAAGAGTCAAAGAATGTGATAGGGGGCATAGCATTTCCCGCAAGCAAATACGGCAAGGTAATCTATGAAACCGCCTGATGAAGTGAAGCTGGAGTTCCTCCGGCAGTGGGTAGCAAAAGCCGAGGAAGATTTGGGAGCTGCCCGAGCACTCTTCGACTCAGAAGAAGGTTATTATGCCGCCATTGGCTTCCATTGCCAACAAGCCGTCGAGAAGTACCTGAAGGCGCTCTTAACTTGGCGGCAGGTCGAATTCCCGAAGACGCACGATTTGCTGCAATTGTTGAGTCTCCTGTCTCTAACAGACCCGGAATTGGTCCACTCATTGTCGAATATCGAGGAATTGACCCCATTCGGTGTAGCGATGCGGTATCCCGGCGATGCTCCGGAGCCTTCGCGGAATGAGTCCCAAAGCGCACTTCACATTGCCGACGCCACCCGCACCGCAATCATTCAGACACTTCCAGACTCTCTCTGAAACTTCGCCTACGCTTTGGGTCCTGCTGGTGTCTCTTGTGCTGTGGAAGATTCAACCACCGTCACTGGCGCAATCTTCTCGAGGCTTTCTTTGACCTTGGCTGCCTCTCCCGCGACGACAATCGTCAGGTGTTCGGGGTCGACTATCTTCTCCGCGACGTCGGTCACATCCTGCTTCTGCGCGCGGTTGTAGGACTGGACGGCTTGGTTCAGGTAGTCCTTCGGGAGGCCCGAATATTCGACGATCCAGGCGTAGTTGACGACATCCTGGGGCGTCTCGAGTCCGCTCGGGAAATTGCCGACGAGATACGACTTGGCTGTGGTGAGTTCTTCGTCCGTCGGCGGCTCTTTGCGCATTCCCGCGATCACGTCGAGCAGGGCCTGCACGGTTTCCGCGGTGGATTCCGTCTTGGTGAAGGTGGAGCTTGAGAATTCGCCGTTGAACCGGGAGGGAATGAAGCCGCCGCTTGCACCATAGGTGAGGCCGCGTTGAATGCGGATCACCGAGTTGAGGCGGCTGTCGAATGCGCCGCCGTAAATCTGCGAGAACACGCGCGTGAAGTGGTACCGCGGGTCGGTGCGTGTGATGCTGGTTTGGGCGACTTTGATCTGGCTCTGCACCGCGCCCGGTCTGTCGACGAGAATGATGTGCGTCGTTTCGGACTCGGGTATTCTCGGAAGCGCCACTTCCGGAGCCGGCCCGTCAACCTTCCATTCGCCAAAATGTTGTTCGATCAAGGCCTTGGCTTGGGCTTCGTCTACGTCGCCCGCAACGTATATGACGGACATGTCGGGGCGCGCGAACTTGGACCAATAGGCCGCCAGGAGTTCAGGCTTCAGCTTCGCGACGTCCGCCAACTCGCCTTCGGGCGTTCGCGAATAGGGGTGGCCGCCATACAAATGCCTGCGCATTTCGCGCGCGACTACGTAGCTGGGCTCTTGATCGCGAACCGACAAGGACATGGTGCGTTGCTGCGCGAGGATGTCCAATTCCTCTTGCGGGAAAGTGGGGGAGAGGACAACCTCGGCCAAGAGTTCGATGGCCAGCGGCAACTTGTCCGAGAGACCGGTGGCGGTGACCTGCGCGGTATCCATCGACGCAGCCCCGTCCAGGGTGAGCGCGTTGAACTCGACGATTTCCGCCAGCTCCGCGGCGCTGTGCTTCTTGGTTCCCTTTGTGAGCATGTTCAAGGCCATGGTGGCGACGCCGGGAACGGCGGGGTCTTCGGACCACGCCCCGTATTTGGATCCCAGCATCACCGTCATGAACGGGGCCTCGTGATTCGGCACGACGACGACTTTGAGTCCGTTCTTCAACGCGAGTTCTTGCGCCGGCGCTTGGGGCAGCTCCTGCAAGAGATCCTTAATCGGAGGCTTGATGGGAAATCCTTCCGGGCGCTTCACGCCTTCCTTGGGATTCGTGTAGGCAAAGGCCTTGTCGTCGCCTTCCTTCGACGCCGCGCTCGCGTCGTCGGGGGACAGTTTCTTGTCGGGATTCGGTTTGACGTGAAGAACAGTCTTGCGTTCGGGGACAAGATACGTGTTCGCGACACGCTTGATGTCATCGAGCGTCGTTGCGTCGATCTTTGCGAGTTGCTCGTTCAGCCATTCCGGCGAGCCGTGGACCGTCGTGGCATCGCCTATGCTGCGCGCCTTGTTCTCAACGGTCAGCGTGTCGGAGACGACGATGCGGCGCAACTGGTTCTTTGCTTTGGTCAGTTCGCGCTCTTCAAGGCCGCCCTCTTTCAAAGCGGCAAGATGCTCGTCGACGGCCTTCAGTGCGATATCCGGGTCTGCGAGGGGATTCAGCGCGGCGCCCGCGCCACACACGCCGGCGTCTTGCATCATGTAAGTATCGGCAAGCGCCTGGACGCAGAGATTGCGCTTCTTGACGAGATCTACATTCAAGCGGCTGCTATCGCCCTGGCCCAATGCAATCATCATCAGTTCCAGGGGGATGGCGTCGGCGTGCGTCTCCGGCACGGTGCGGAACACGCTGCCCACCAGCGGCACCGGTCCGAAGGGTTCTTCAATGGTTATCTCGCGCGTTTCCGCTTGGTCGGGCTCGGTGGATTGCGGGCGGTCCGAAGTGTCGCCCGAGGGCATCCACGCGAAGTACTTCTTCGCCAAAGCTTGTGCATCGGCATGCTTGACCGCGCCGGCGATGACGAGCGTGGCGTTGCGGGGGACGTAGTAGTAGTTCCAGAATTGCTCCAACTCCGTCACCTTGGCCGCGCGCAGATCGGGGATATTGCCGATAGGCGACCAGCGATAGGGATGCTGTTTGAAGAGTACCGGCAAGACCTGTTCGAACACGCTGCCGTAAGGTTGATTGAGCCCCATGCGGCGCTCCTCTTCGACGACCTTGCGCTCCGTATCGAAACCTTCCTGGTCGATCTTCAGGAACATCATCCGCTGCGATTCGAGCCACAACGCCAGCTCGATCTGATTCGACGGGACCGTGTTTACATAGGCCGTGTAGTCGAACGAGGTGAAGGCATTGCAGTCGCCGCCCGCTTTGCGAAGCAGGGCCGAGTGCTCTTCGGGGCCGACGAGATCCGTACCGCGGAACATCATGTGCTCAAACATATGGGCAAACCCTTGGCGGGTCGCCTGCTCGTTCTTGGACCCAACGTGAAACCACACTTGGACGGCGACGATGGGCGTGGAGAAGTCTTCGAGGGTGACGACGCGCAGGCCGTTGTCGAGCTTCGTGTCTTGGTAGTCGAATGGTTTGGCAGCAAATGCGTGCTCGGACGCAAGAAGCGCCATGAGGAACAGGGGAAGGAAGGTGCGAACTAATGTGCTCACGATACGTGTGCCTCCGAAAGGAATGCCGGTCCAGGAAAAACGCAAACCCAAGCCGTGAGTCTACTGCCGAGTGAAAGGACATGCAACCACGGAACA
>JBAZRU010000011.1:0-25251 GCA_041662805.1 Candidatus Hydrogenedentales bacterium
CTGCAGCCCAACATGACCTACGTCGATGCGCTGCCCCCCGTCGTAAAGCTCCACATCGTCGGCGCGTGGGTCATCGCACTGCTGCTTCCCTTCTCGCGACTCGTCCACGCCTTCGCGGTGCCCATTCCCTACTTGTGGCGCGCGCCGCAAGTGGTCGTGTGGACAAACGCGCGCCGCCTCTTGCACGTTCCGGAAATCGTCCGCGCTGCCGAAGACAGCCGCCGCCAGTTCCTCAAGGGCATGGTCGGAGTTGGGTCCGCGGCGGGACTCCTCACCGTCGGCGTTATGGACAAGCTTGTCCGATTCTTCAGCGGCCCTGATATGACAACGGAAGAGCAGGCCGAACTCCTTACAAAGCGGTTGCAGCGACTCCAGATGACCGCCCAGGAACGCCAGCTTGAACTGGAGCGCATGCGCAGCGAATACATCTTCGTCGCGCAACTGAAAGAGCTCTCGCCCAAGGACGGCAAGTACTTCATCGACTACCAAATGCGCCCCGCGCTTGCCTATCGCGACGCGAGCGGCATGCCCATTTTGATCTCCGCTAAATGCACCCACCTCGGATGCACGGTGGGCAGCACGGTGGACAGCAACGGGCGAATCTTATGTCCCTGCCACATGTCCTACTTCGACGCGAGAACCGGAACCCCGGAACCAGGCTCCCCCGCCTCAAAGCCTCTTCCCTTGCTCGGCTGGGTGCTCATGGACGCGCAGGGCAAGGTGTTGATTAGCCAAGGCTCCGACGGCCGTACCGAAGGAACGGCATCGCCCGAGCAGATGGAGATGTGCGGAGTTTACATCGCCAAGCAGCATGAGGAGATTGCGTAATGAGCGGCGCCCGCATTAATGCCTTTGTCACCTTCCTTCGCGACCGGCTCCCCATCGAACACCTCAGCTTCGACGAAATGGTCAACAAGAAAGAAGTACCTATGCATCGAATGAGTTGGGCCTACTACTTCGGCGGCCTGACGCTCTTCTTCTTTCTTGTCCAGCTTGTCACGGGCGTCATGCTGCTCTTTTACTACGAGCCCACGGTCAGCGACGCGCACGCCTCCGTCGAGTACATCACGAAGTACGTCAGCGGCGGGGCGCTCGTCCGCAATCTCCACACATGGGCCGCCTCGTGCATGATCTTCTGCCTGCTGGTCCACCTGATTACCACCTTTGCCATGAAAGCCTTCGTCAAGCCGCGCGAGGTAACCTGGATTTCCGGCGTCCTCCTTCTCCTTCTCGCATTTGGATTTGGATTCACGGGCTATTTGCTTCCCTGGCATCAGATTGCCGTCAACGCGACGAAAGTCGGCCTCCAATCCATCGAAGAAATCGGCCAATACTTGCCCGGCTCCATTTCGGAGGTCCCCAAGCATGCGAAAGAGCTGATTCAAGGGGAATCCTCCGTGGGCCAAGCCACCCTCAGCCGCTTCTATGCCTTGCACGTCGTCATATTGCCCATGCTCGTGCTCGCTACACTTGGCCTTCACGTGCTTCTGGTCCAATTGCACGGCATGAGCCAAGGCGTTGACCGTCCGACAGGCAAGACCGAGCGCTTCTTTCCATTCTTCGTTCTCAAAGACTTCTACCTGTGGGGACTCGTCTTCTGCGCAGTGTTTGCCGTTGCCCTTTGCCTTCCTTTCGAGTCCCTCTTTTCATTCCCGCTCTTTCAACCATTCGACGCGCTCGGCTCGACCCCCGACGGAATCAAACCCGAATGGTACTTCTACTTTGCCTACTACCCGCTGGAGTTGCTGCCCTTCTGGCTGGTCATGCTCGTCATGAACGCCGCTATCGCAATCCTCTTTGCCGCCCCTTGGATCTTCGCGAAGACCAGCCGCCGCGTGCTTGGATTCCTGGCCGCATCCACCGCCATCTATCTCGTCGTGATCACCCTCTTCGGCAACACCATCTACCTCTTCTTCAAGGGAGCTCCGTGATGAAGCGCGCTCAATATGCAATCCTGCTGCTCATGGTGAACGCCGCCGTGTTCATCGCCCCATGCGCCTGGGCGTATCCCGAATTTCAGCAATACTCGCAGAAACACTCCGGCCGCGGCGTCAACTGCGCCATGTGTCACGTGAGTCCCGACGGTCCCGAAGGTTTGAAGCCCGGGCAAATCGGCAGCCTCACGCCGGAAGAAATGAATGCGCTCAACAAAGCGCGCGCCGCGTTCGAACCGGGACAGAACGTTGTCAATCCCGTATTGAATGCATTCGGAAACGAGATCATCCACAAACTCGGAAAGAACCGCTTCTTGCAAATCCGCCTGCACCCCGAGGAACTTCCCGCCCTGCTTGGCGCCGAGAGCGATCTCGATAACGACGGCATTTGCGACGCCGACGAGTTCCTCGCGGGCACGCATCCTCTCGACGATTCCCATGGCGACCCGAAGCGCCTGTTCCTGATCAACCTGCGCCGCCGCGCCTTTCACCTCATCATGATGGTCATTGCGACAGCAGCCGGCGTCTATGGCTTGAATGCGCTTTTGCACTGGTTCGACCTCTCGATGCGCGCGCGAGTCGCGCCCAGCGAACAAGGAAAGTAGCCTGGGGTACACGTAGCGATTGTTCCAGCGCTCTTTAAGTTAATGCATTAAGGGAGACCCAGCGATATGCACGTCCACGAACCGGGCAAAGCGTATGTCGTGCTCGCGCTCAACACCATCGCCTTCACCGTTTGCTTCGCGTGTTGGATGCTCAACGGTGTCTTGGTCACATTCCTGATAGAGAACCAGGTATTCGCATGGAGCGAGTCGCAAATCGGTTGGCTAATAGGCATCCCTGTGCTGAGTGGCTCCCTCATCCGCTTACCGGTGGGCATTCTCACAGACAAGTTCGGCGGCAAATACGTATTCGCCGGCGTCATGCTCTTATCCGCCGTTCCCTTGTTCCTCCTGAGTTACGCCTCCACTTATGCAGAGTTCTTGGTGGCCAGCCTGGGGTTCGGACTTGTCGGGACTTCCTTTGCTGTGGGAATCGCGTACACGTCCGTGTGGTTCCGCCGTGAACATCAAGGCACTGCCCTTGGCATTTTCGGCGCGGGCAACGCGGGCGCGGCCCTCACCAGCATGGGCGCGCCAAGGCTCCTGAGCTGGCTGACGGGTGCCGGAGAGAACCTCGACGCGTGGCGGCAAATGCCACGCATCTACGCGGCCGCGCTTGTGATTATGACAGTCATCTTTGTCCTGTTTGCGTCCCCGAAGAAGATCGATGATTCCCATATCACGAGTTTCGCGCAGCGTCTCGCGCCCCTGCGCCATCTCCGCGTCTGGCGATTCGGCCTCTACTACTTCCTCGTATTCGGCGGCTTTGTCGCCCTTGCCCAATGGCTCATCCCCTATTACGTCAGCGTATACCTCATGCCTCTCGCCACGGCCGGCCTGCTTGCTTCTATCTTCAGCTTGCCGTCCGGCGTCATCCGCGCCCTCGGCGGATATCTCTCCGACCGGCACGGTGCGCGCCGCGTCATGTACTGGGTGCTTGCAAGCTGCCTGATCTGTTGCGCTCTCCTTATCGTTCCGCGCATGGACATTCACTCTCCTGGCAAGGGCATCATCGCCAAGCGCAGCGGTGTTGTTTCGTCGGTCGCACCCGGCGAAATAATCGTAGGCGACATGCGGTATCCCGTAAGAGCCAACGGAAACGTTGTGCTCACGGAAGCGCAGAAAACGCAGGACACCCTCGTTCTCCCCACCATGAGCAATTGGCAGGAACCTATTGTCCAGGAAGGCGAAACCGTCAAGAAGAAACAGTTGCTCGCGCGCGGAATCACCCACATCTATTTCCAGGCGAACGTGTGGATCTTCACCGCCCTCGTCTTCGTGGTCGGCATCATGATGGGCATAGGCAAGGCCGCCGTATACAAGCACATCCCCGACTACTTCCCCAAGGAGGTTGGCGTAGTCGGCGGCATTGTAGGTGTCCTGGGCGGACTCGGAGGCTTCTTCTGTCCCATCGTCTTCGGATACATGCTCGAATGGACCGGACTCTGGATTACCTGCTGGGCCTTCTTCGCGGCATTGTCGGCAGTGTGCCTTTGGTGGATGCACTCGGTCATCCAACAAATGATGAACAAGGAAGCGGCGTCCCACGCGCAGCGAATCGAGCACATGCAACACACTACGAAAGTCGCGTAACACTTCGGGGGAATTCGGTATGAAGACTATCGCTCAATGGAATCCTGAAGACTCCGCGTTCTGGGAAGACACCGGGAAACGCGTCGCCTTTCGCAACCTCTGGATATCGATCCCCAATCTCCTCCTCGCATTCGGCGTCTGGATCTACTGGAGCACCATCATCGGCGTGATGCAAGGCATCCACGATGGCGACCCCGCGCTCTATGCATTCAACGGCCCGGATGGAAAGCCCCTCTCGGGGGCCGCTTACCAAGCGTTGCTCTACATGCTCCCCGCCGTCGCTGGACTCGCCGGCGCGACGCTGCGCATCCCCAACTCGTTCATGATCGCGCTCTGCGGCGGGCGCACGGTGAAGTTCATGACAACGCTGCTCCTGATTCTTCCGGCCCTCGGCGCGGGCATCGCGCTTCAAAATCCCGCCACGCCGTTCATGACCTACGTCATACTGGCCGCACTATCCGGTATCGGCGGCGGCGCCTTCGCCTCTTCCATGTCGAACATCAACTTCTTCTTTCCGAAACGCATGCAAGGCCTGTCTCTTGGCCTTAATGCAGGCCTGGGCAATCTCGGCGTATCCGTCTTCCAACTTACCATCCCCTACGCGATCACCTTCGGTATCTTCGGCGGTCCCTCTTTCCCCCTAAAAAACAGCGCCGTCTGGCTGCACAACGCCGGTCTCGTCTGGGTGCCCATTCTCGCCTTCTTCGCCGTACTCGCCTTTGCCTTCATGAACAATCTGCAGCAACACTTCCAAGGTACAACCCTCTCCGCCGTTGGGAAATACCTGTGGCTCGAATTGCTCGGTTACGGCGGAGTCGCCGTGTCGATCGCGCTGTTGCTGCTCACCAAAACGTGGGGACTGAATGGCGCGGCCGAACTCCTCGCCACCCTCGTAAACGTAGTCGTCGCGATTGCCGTCACGATGGCCCTCATGCGCTTCGCCACTCCCAAATCGACGCGCGCGAGTTTGCAAAAACAATTCGCCATCTTCGGCAACAAACACAACTGGATCATGACCTACCTCTACGTCATGACCTTCGGAAGTTTCATCGGATACTCCAGCGCATTTCCCAAATTGCTCAAGGACGTCTTCGGCTACATTCGTGTCGACGAGCATGGCGCGCGCCTCGCCGATGCCGTTGTGAATCCCAATGCCCCCGACATTCTGAAATACGCATTTCTCGGCGCGGCCATGGGCGCGGCCATTCGCCCAATCGGTGGCTGGCTCTCCGACAAATGGGGCGGCGCGCGTGTGACTCAGTGGGATACCATCATCATGGTGATGGCGTCGGTTGCCTGCGCTTGGATTATCAAACTCGCGAATGGATCGCCGCACCCCGAACAGTACTTCGTGTGGTTCCTGCTGCTGTTCGTCCTGCTCTTCGCCACCACGGGCATTGGCAACGGCTCGACCTTCCGCATGATTGCCATCATCTTTCCAAAGGACCAAGCCGGACCCGTACTCGGTTGGACTTCCGCCGTCGCCGCTTACGGTGCGTTCCTCATCCCCACCGTCTTCGCCATGCAGATCAAGGCAGGCACACCCGAGTATGCACTCTACGGATTCGCCATCTATTACGTCACATGCCTCGCGCTCAACTGGTGGTACTACGCCCGCAATAACGCCGAGATAAAATGCTGAACTTCATAGTGTGAGCTTCGCTCTATTTGTCCTTGCTACTATCTGGCAACTTCTTCGTTTTGATCGCGGAAGTTGCCCCCCCGATTCTGCTCTTTTCTGCGTTCTATGTGTTCCTTCGCGGCGACTCTTCCGCAAATCCCCGTGGTCCCCATGGTTTGAAGTTGTTCCCGCTAGATTGACTCTCTTCACGGTGTTCATCGGTGTTCATCGGTGTTCATCGGTGGTTGAGTCTATTTTGATTGCGGCGGTGCCGCCCCACATAGGTCCGCGCTCTCCCCTGCGCTCCACGTTAGCTCGCGCAGCTGCTCGGCAACGGAATCAGCGCAAAGTCCCTCGGATTATTGCGATAAGCACTCGGCGATGCCCCACACTCCCGTTCAAACGCGCGCGTAAATGCAGCCGTCGTCGTATATCCAACTTCGCTGGCCACCTGCGCCACCGTCTTTCCAGGTGTCAGCAAGAGCCTCTGCGCCTGCCCTACACGGATTCGCCTCACGTATTCTCGATAGGTTATGCCCGCGTCTCTTCGAAAGGACTTCCCAAAGTGCGCGCCCGACATCCCCAACTTTCGTGCGACGGATTCCCGATTGGGTTTCTCGCTGAGAGAACGCGCCACCATCGTACCCACTTCGTTCAACCGGCGCGCGGGAACCGAGCACGGCGCATCCAGCAGGGTGTCGAGATGCGGCACCGCGTTCGCGCGAAACCACTCCACCATGTCCACTCCTGTCCGCATCGACGAGTGCGCCGCCGCGTACGCGACCTGCATCCGGTCCGCGGCGGCTGACTCCCCCTCATCGCGCAACATGGCCAATGCACCGAATACCGCCTGAGCAAACAGGCACTGACGCACCTCCTCCGGACAATCCACTTGCCCCGCAATCAGCCTCAATTGGGATTCCATCTTCTGTTCAAATCGATCTCTGTTTCCTTCGCGCACTGCGCAACGGACTTCACGTCCGATCGTGTCCATACGATCCATCAGGTTGGCTCCGCCTCTGTCAAAGGGCTCGGGGCTCGATGTCCACGGCGCCGGACCGGGCGCTAGCGCATTGCGCGCTTCTTCGTAGGACTTGGCCAACGACACAAAGTCCGCATCCACGCCGCCCACCCCCACCAGGATGGGCGTCGCGCTGCTTGCTTCAATTTCGTGCTTCAGTCGCGCCGCAAGCTCCCGGACCCGCACAGTACTCAGCGCCGGATTACGGGTCCGTTCCGGACTCAACAACACAACCAATTCACCCGGTCGAATGGACGACACAATACTGTTCGGCACGGCACTCAACAGTCGCTGCGCCGCCTCGAACATGGTATGTCCCTCGGAACCGGCGCGCTCGCCTGACTTGCCGAAGGTAGCCCGGTTGGTGCGATCCGCTTGCGCAACGATCGCAACACTCGGCGTCTCGTCGAACCCCAACGCCTTGGACCTTGCTCCGATATCCTCGCTGGACGCTTCCGGCTGCGTCAGCGCAATCCACGCGAACTCGCGCTCAAGGTAACTTCGCACCTGCCCAAGCATGGCCTCGCGCGACATGAGATCGGCCACGCTTTCGATGAGCGCTCCCAATGCGCGCGCGGCCGCTTGAAGACTCGTACGTATCCTGTGGAGTTCCTGGGCGTTTACGACCCGAACCGCGGCAAACGATTCGGCCAGCTCGTCTTTGTCGAGACCCTCGATATTGCCTATGCTCCGCCAAACGTCATCAAAGCCTCCCGGCAGTTCCGCGGGCGAGACCACTTGTCCCCCCATCACTTCGCCAATGCACTTCCCGTTCACGACGATAGGCGCAACCACCTCGCTCAGTCCCGCGTGGCATTGATACACCCAGGTCCGGCCTGTCTTCCTCGTGCGGGCGATCCACTGCGCGTCGCATTCCCGACAACGGCGAATCCCCTCCGCGCGCCGCCGCAACCCCGCGCAAAATGGCGACAATCCCTTGGGGCCGAGCGGAGCCGATGTGCGCAGCAGATCCGCCAACGGATTGCGCCAGTCGAACTCCTTTGAACTCCCCGTGGCGTACTGCTCGATGCCCTGCGCCCCAAACCACACCGCCAAAGCACCCAACCCCAATTTCTCCGACAACATCCGCAGATACGAAACCGCGAACGCAAACGCAGGCTCTACTTGCCCCCTGACCTTCGCAAGCATCTCTTCGGATACCGTCACGGAGTCCGCCCGCTTCCGTCGAGTTCCGCGGGGCGCGTCCCCGGCTTGCCGTTTGCCTTTTCGAGGCGACATAGAACCCCCTCCCCCTCGCTGCGCGATTACTGCGCCTACTTGCTCGCGTCGGCACGCACAAAGCCAGCGCCCGAATACCCCAAAACCACCAGACCTAAAATGCTAAACTCCACCCCTAAATGTCAAGACACGCCCTGGACTTCCCGCCTACAATAAATGACAAGGGCAAGGCCCAACGAAGGCCCCGCAGTGCAAGACGGCGGGGTGGCAAATGGGCCAAGTAGCACGGAATCGTTCTTGGGGAATATACCTACTCAAAGGGGAGAACAACAGATGCGAAAAGACCGGCACGGATTCACACTCATAGAGCTTCTCGTCGTTATTGCAATTATCGGCATCCTGGCTGCCATCTTGCTTCCTGCTCTGGCTCGTGCTCGCGAAGCCGCGCGGCGCGCCAGTTGCCAAAACAATCTGAAACAGATGGGTGTCGTATTCAAGATGTACGCCAACGAGTCGAGAGGCGAGAAATACCCCCAAATGAAGCCGTGGCAAGGCGACGCCTGCGACGACCCCAACGTCCCGGACGTAGGCCCGGACACGTGGCTTCAGTTCATGTTCGAAGGTCCAGCCCTGTATCCGGAATACCTCACGGACGTAAACGTACTGGCATGTCCGTCCGATAGCGACGCCGCCGGACAAATCGATGATGGCCGCTGGAGCTACGGCGGAATCCCTGCCAACGGCATCAGCCCCTGCAAGATCGACTTCCTGTCTTACTTCTACTTCGGCTGGGCCTTCATGCCCAAGCATTTCCTGGCCGCGGGCCACACGGACAACGAAGCAACCGCGGACATGGCCACCTTCGACCTGGGCTTCCTGGGCGCGTTGGCCACCACGTTCTCCGACAATACCAACTACGACAAAGATGTGAGCTTCACCCACACCGCCAACGGCAGTGTGACCATCTACCGTTTCCGCGAAGGCATTGAGCGCTTCTTCGTCTCCGACATCAACAACCCGTCCGCCAGCAGCATCGCCCAGAGCGAACTGCCCACCATGTACGACCAGCTTTCGACTCAGACCAAGGACTTCAACCACATTCCCGGCGGCTCCAACGTGCTCTACATGGATGGCCACGTCGGGTTCCAGAAGTATCCGTCCGAATACCCGGCCAGCACCTCATGGGCATGGCTCTGCGGCAATGCCGCCAGCCTGCTCTAGTTCGAGCGCCCGGAAATCCTATGTAAGACCTCGTACACGGCGAGTCAACTAACGGGAAAAGCGCCTCTAAGCCACGCTTAGGGGCGCTCTTCTTTGCACATCCCCCAACGGCATTCCAATAGCTTCTCAATCCCACCATCTGCTAACCTCCTGTTCTCTAGACTTTGTTCCTCGACACGGAGAACCGACCGGACCATGCGCCAATGCCCCTCTTCGACCAGATCGCATGCACGAATCGCTCTCGCGATGGTTTGCCTTGCATGCTTTGCCGTTCTTGAGTCAGCCTCGGCCGACGCCGTGTCCGCGCCTGCGCCCACCAAAAGCACGCAAGTCACCGTGGACATGCGCAAAGAATTCCAAGTCATCGACGACTTCGGAGCTTCCGACTGCTGGACCATGCAGAAGATCGGCGGCTGGCAGGATGCCAATCGCGACCGTATCGCCGACCTGCTGTTCTCGACCACATCCGGAATTGGATTATCCTCGTGGCGCTTCAATATCGGCGCGGGCCTCGACTATGCAAACATAGGCGAAGGCTCCTGGCGCACCGCGGAAACCTTCGAGGTCGCCGAAGGTCAATACGACTGGACGCGCCAAGCAAATGAACGACGATTCCTCGCCGCCGCCAAAGCCCGAGGCGTCGATCAATTCATCGCGTTCGCCAACAGCCCCCCCGCCCGCATGACGCGGAACGGCATGACCTTCTCCAGCGACACAGACGATTCCACGAACCTCAAGGAAGGCTACGAAGCCCAATTCGCCCGCTACCTTGCCGACATCCTCCAATTCTTCCGCGACAACCCCGACGAATCCCAACGAATCGACTTCGATTGGATCAGCCCTTACAACGAGCCCCAATGGCCATGGATTGGCAACAGCCAGGAAGGTTGCCGCGCAAGCAACGACGACATCAAAGCGACCATTCTTGCCCTCGACAAGGAACTGCGCGCGCGTAACCTCGCCTCGAAAATACTGACGCCCGAAAGCGGCATCCTCTATGGCATGTGGGCCGAACACAAAGGCTCTTCCGACCGGTACAGCGAAAAAGTCGGCGATTACCTCGCATCGTTTTGCCGCGACCCCGATCTGAAGAACATGCTCGGCAACGTCATCAGTTCCCACTCCTATCGCTACGATTTCGTACCCGATAGGCTCGTGCCCGAGCGGATGAAGTTCAGGAAGGCTTTCGAGGAATATCCCGGCTGGCGCTATTGGCAAACCGAATACTGCATCATGCAGGGCCCTGAAAACCAAGGCGGCGGCGGCCGCGACCTCACCATCAAGACCGCCCTCGATGTCGCCCGCGTTATCCACTGCGACCTCACCATCTGCAACGCGTCCGCGTGGCAATGGTGGCTGGCCGTTTCCCCCCACGACTACAAAGACGGACTCATCTACACTGACTACCAGAAGCCCGGCGACCCCGAAACCGTCTACCCCTCCAAGCTACTCTGGGCGTTCGGTAACTACTCCCGATTCGTACGGCCCGGTGCAAAGCGCATTGCGCTACGCGGCGCGAACAACATCAACGGACTGCTAGGCTCCGCCTACAAAAGCCCCTCAGGCGACCAACTCATTCTGGTCTTCATCAACATATCCGAAACCCAAATCCCCGTTTCGCTTCGCCTCGCAGGACTCCCCCGAGACAAAGCCATAACACACGTAACTCCCTGGGTCACCTCCGCAACCGACGACCTCAGAGAATACCCGCCCGTGGATGCTAAACACGCCTACTCCGTCCCCGCACGATCAGTCGTTACCCTGATAGCCACCCTCAGACCACGCTAAAGCCGCGCCTGCATTTCGTAGCGTGAGCTTCGAGTACTCTACCCTTGTGATCCGTACATCCGTCATGTGAAAAGGAGCGTCCCGACTCGGGGCGCTCCTTCTTCTGAATCTTCAGAACTGTCGCGGTCTTACTGCCGTGAACTGCGCAGGCTCCTCTTGGCCAGAAGCTGTCCACACACAAGCATCACCAGAAACAATGCGGCCACGGCCCACGGCATCAACGGCACGCCCGGCAGGTCTTCACTCTGCGCAACCACAAACACGCTGAAGGAGTCTGTCGTCACCGTCACGGTGTTGGCCGTGGTGTTCACGGCCCCTTCGAGCGTCGTCACGTCGCCGGTGCTCTCGTCGATGTGCAGCACCACGAGGTGCGTTTCGGGAATGCTGGTGCCGTCGACGATCCCATTCTGGTCCGCGTCGGGATAGCTTATCGTTATTGTCGCCAAGTCGCCGCCGCCTACCGCCGTCAGTCCATCCGGGCCGACGTCAAAACTGGTCCCGTTTAGCACGGCCAGCACGCCTTCGGGCAAGGTCGGGTCGCCCACCGCCGCGCGGTCAATCGTGACTAACGTCGGTGCGCTCAAGGCCCCCGGCAAAATCGTCACGGTGATCCCGTCGCGGCTTACCGTCCCGCCCCCTGGTCCTATCGTCCCTTCCGCGTGCGTCGCCGCAACCACGTTTACCGTCCGCACCACCGGCGTCGCGGGATTCCCCGCCGAATCGCTCACGGTATACGTTACCGTGTACGACCCAATCGCCGCCGTGTTCACCGTGCTCACGGCCTGCACGTTTGCGGTGATGTCGCCATCGACGTTGTCCGTCGCCGTCGCGCCTGCGTCGATATACACCGCGTGCTGCTCCACGTTCACCGGACTACTGCCCAATCGCGTAATCACCGGCGGCACGCCGTCTGCTCCCGCCTCCTGCGCAATCAGCACTTCGCGTGGACTACTCGTTGCGGCGATGCCGCCAATGCCCAGCGCCGTGATGCGTATCCGGCCCGTGCGCGGCTGCGTCACGTTCGATGCCGCCGCCGTCACGTGAATCGTTCCCGAGTTGCCGCCCGTCGCCCCAGACTGAATGCTCAGCCATTCCGAACCGGTGATGATCGACGTCGAATACGTCATCACGCCCTGGCCCGTGTTGGACACGCCAAACGTCAGCGGACCGCCCGCCGCACCAATACTGTGCGCCGCGGGACTCACCGTCAGCGCCGGCTTCTGACTCGTCAGCAGGAAGTCCGCGGAAGCAGACGACCCCGCGAATACCGACGCCATCTGACTGCCGCCAATGTACCCTGTCGCGGACACGTTCACCCAGTACGACCCCTCTGTCACTTGGAAGTAGAAGTACTCGCCGTTCGCGCCCGTCGTGCATTGCAGGTTCCCGGGCGTTATCGTCACCGCCGCGCCCGCCACCGGCTCCATCGTCAGGATGTTGCGTACGCGCCCCACGATACTACCCGGCAACGAGGGATTGTTGTTGTCCACCGTGAACATGCGGACATCCGCGGTAGCGGAGCTCGCGCCATATTCGTCGACTGGCCACACGCGCCAGTAGTAAGTCGAACCATCAACAAGACCCGAAATCTGTGTCAGCGTCCCAACGATGCCGTCTTCCGTAATCAGCCCCGTCGCGAACCCGCTATCCTCTGCAATCTCCACGCGGTACGTGATGCCGTCGCCGTCGGGATCGGTGCTCTCCGTCCACGCAAAGAACGTCGTGCTGTATACCGACTGCGCGTTGTTCGGGTAGATCTGCGCCACCGGCATCGGAGCTTGGTTTTCCGGCGCGGCGCGGAATAGCGTCGTCAGCAAGTGTGTGCTCACTCTTCCGGTGTCTACGTCCTTGATGTAATAGAAGACCTTGTACGTGCCCGGCGCGTCGAAGGCTGTTCCAAAGTCCGACCAGCGATGAATACCCGCGCTCAGGTCGGAGATACCCGCCTCTGATTCAAAACGCAGCATCGGCACCGTCTGCTGAAAGTCGGGCAGATCCAGTGCTGCGAGTTCGCCGCCAATGTACGCGGGCGTTTTCACTTCAATCCATGCCGTCTCGCTCGGGGCAGTCGCCCGGCTCGCCCGTGCCTCGAGCGTCCCCACAGGGTCATCCGCCGCCAATACACGCGTTGGCGATGCCCAAATCCAGCTCGCCGGCTCGCCAGCGTTGACGCCAAACCCCAGCACTAGCGTGTGCGCCTGGTTTCCGTCGTAGCCCGCATCAAAAGCCAGAGCGGCATGTGCCGAACCTGCCCCGTCGCCATTGTCGTCTAAGAGCGCCTGTTGCGGCAGATCCGCCGTCCCGTCGTTGCTGCGCGTCGCCGTGTATTCCTCGGCCTTAACCGACGCGAGTTCGAACGACTCCTTTAGCGTCTTGCCGCTTCGTGCGTTGCGGAACAGTTCCGTCACGAACACTTCGCCGTCGCGCACGCCCGTGGCCGGGTCCGTCGTGCCGCGATGCGACACTTCATCCGCGCCCGCGCTCGTAATGATGACGCGGTTCTCCGCCGACACGACAGGGATGAACGATCCGCTATGGCACGCGCCGTACACGAATACAATGGGCTGGTTCTCTGCTTCCGGATTCAACTGCCCTTCGAGAGTATCGAAGTAGCCGTCGAGGTCCGCCGGTGATATGACGCGCGTCGCGTCGAACGCGCCCGAGTACACGTAGAAAGCGTCCGTCGCGCCGTGGTCGATGAATACCACGTAGAGGGGGGCCGGGGTAGCGAGCATCTTCGCGCTTGCCCACTCCTGAATGGCTGTTTGCACTTCGGCCTTTGTCGGCGTCGTATCCGACACGAAGATATCCGGTGCGGGCTGCGCCGCGCCTTCGCGCAAGTAGAAGATGTCTTCCTCTGCGAAACCCCGCTCGAGAAATGCGCGATAGACGGAGTCTGCCGTGCTAGCGTGTTCTGCGTGGCCTTCCCCAGCCTGATCGAGCTTGCCCAGCACGATGACCGCGTACCCCGCACCGTCCTTGATCGTCAGACGTGGCGACTCCGGTTGGTCGTACAACACGGACGTGGCCCTGAGAAGGTTACTGTTCCCGGAGAATTCCGCGACGAACTGCCATGTGCCGGCTTCGTCAAAGGCAATACCCGCGTCCGCAAACGACTGCGGCGTAAACGTCGCCACGCCGTTTGCGTCAGTCACGGCAGTAACCTCCTGCACAGATTCCTTGTTTGGCGTCCTGCTGTACAGACGAACCGGCTGGTTCGCCAGAAGTGATAGCAAGGCCTGACCAACCGGTGCAGTCAACGTAGCCGTGGCCGTAAGCTGATCGAAGTCCATGGGGGCCGACGACGCGCTCAAGCGCAACGCAAGTTCCGGCTGCGCTTTGGCCACCACAAACGAGTGACTCGCGCTTGTACACGCTTGGTATTCGTCATCGCCAAGCCAAAAGGCGTTCATCGTCCAGTTGCCGGCGGCCGTTGGCACATAGGTCGCTAAATAGTCGTAACTGCCGTCGATGTAGTCCGTCGGTTTGGTCGTAGAACCGGTCGGCCCCGTCACGGTGAAGGCTGGAAGCTCGACCGTGGGACCGTACGGGCCCGGGGTGAATAGATTCGCAGCAAAAGTGACTGAGGCTCCCAAGGTAATGGCGTCCGGATCAACATTGCCGATAATGAGAGACGGGTTCACGCCGCCTTCAACCACAGTGACGGAAGCAGTCTGGGCGACGGTGCCGGTGGATTCATTGTCCTTCGGAGTCACCCGGCAGTACCACACGTCCCCGCTGACTAGCTCGTCAGCTGGAACTTGCGCGAGAAGCGATGCACTAAAGTCCTGCGCAAGTCCGGGCTGCAACACTCCGTTTTGATACCAATCGAACCGGTACCGCACGGAGTCCGTCAATTCCTCGACATCGGGGTCATAGCTCGGGGCCTCAACGGAAATTGCGGCAACCATGTTGGTGCCGTTGCTGTGCTTGCCACCGGAAGTATGAAGGATACTTGCCGTAGGCGCGCTCGGCGCCGTATTGACGATGGTCACGGACTTGGTCTCCGGCGGCTGGGAGAGGAGCGAGCCGTTCCACGCCTGCACTGAGCACGTCCACACTTCCCCCTTCTTCGTCTTCGCGGGAGGAAGAATTGAGCTGATACTGCTACTGGGCCCTTGGACAAACGATTCGCCAGTCGTGGGGTTTACCCAATGAAAGCGATAGCTGTTTGATGAACTGGCGGTGGTGATAGAACAGACGGCAGAGTCCTGAGTTCCTAAGGTTGACGGAGTCAGGGCTATTCCAGGTGGTGTCGGCTGAAGATCATTCCACTTACGCGATTCATAGAGGTAGGCTCGGCCAATGGAATTACCAGGGGTACCGGAGTAGTTATACGCGCCTACAAGCACTTCCGCGTACCCGTCTCCGTCGGTATCGCGTGCCCACGCGACGGCAGCACCATATTGGGCCCCGTCCTGGTCTCCTTCCTGCATCCAAGCAGGAAATTGGGCCAACCCTGTGCTATTGCCCAGGAAGACCTGGGCCATACCCCTACTACTGACATCATCACCGTATTCGGGAGCTCCGATGATCACATCTTCATACGTATCTCTATTTATGTCGCCGACACCGGCGAGAGAGTAGCCGAACTTCGCGGAATCACGATTGCCTTCGGCTGTCCAAACAGGTGATGGGGTAAGTCCGACAGAGGCCCCCAGATAAAGAAGCGCCCGGCCCTCATTGGAATTCCCATTGTCAAAGCCAGGGGCGCCGACCAAGACATCGGACCTGCCGTCTTTGTTAACATCTCCCGCACTGGCCACGGAATATCCCATTTGGGCGCCTGCCTGGCCACCCGCAGCCCCCCAATTAGCAACGACCACACCGGAGGAATTCCCCAAGTACAAGTAGGCCACGCCTTCGTCGGCTATGAGGTGGTCGTAGTCAGGGGCCCCGACAATAAAGTCATCAAACCCATCGTTGTTGACGTCTCCCGCCTTCGCGACCGCAAAGCCGAAATGTGCTTCGGCCTGATTTACTTGGAGCCGGGACACGGCTGAAGGGGAGACTCCTGATGCCATTCCAAGATAAAGCTGCACTCTTCCCTCGTCCGTCTCACCCTCTTCAAATAGCGGTGCGCCGGCCAAGAGGTCATCATACCCATCGTTGTTAACATCCCCCGCAAAAGCGACGGCTGCTCCCAGTCGGGAGTCGGCAGAATCCCATTCCTTGGTCCATGCAACGCCAGCGCCTAGCCCCGAGGCGCTCCCAAGGTATACATCGACCTTCCCTTCATCGACTTGCCCGTTATCCCATTGGGGAGTGCCAATGGCCACGTCCTTCCATCCGTCGCCGTTGACGTCCCCGTCGCCCGCGACACTTCTTCCAAACAGCGCGCCGGCCTGGCCGCCAGTCTTGCTCCATGCGGCCGCGGTGCTCAGTCCGTTCGGCGACCCCATGTAGAGAAAGACCTTACCTTCATTGGTGTGAGAGCCGCTGAAGTAAGGGGCGGCCACGATCACATCGTGGCAGCCATCGTTGTTGACGTCGCCGGCCGAACAGAGTGCCATGCCCAGACGGTTTCCGCTCGCTTCGCCCGTAATAATCCAACCCTCGTTGTCCGCTGGGTACTTTGTAACAGAGCCAAAATACACGTACGCTCGACCGTCGTCGATGCCCCCCCCATCGTAGTCCGTAGCCCCAACGCCGAAGTCGTCGTATCCATCGCCGTTGACGTCGCCGACTCCGGCCACCCACGCGCCATAAGACGCGTCGACCTGATTGCTGTCCATTTGCCACTTGTATTCCGACTTGTTGGATGAGCCATAAAACAAATAGACGCGGCCTTCTCCGCTCTCCCCGTGCGAGGAATCAATGCTTCCCACGATGACTTCCGAATAGCCGTCGCCGTTAAGGTCTCCCGCCGAAGATACAGAATTGCCGTATTGGGCGCCCGCCTCGTCGGATTCCGCGTGCACGTCGACGGCAAGTGACAGCGCCGTTGCATTCCCCAAATAAATGGCGATACGGCCTTCGTTGGCCTGTCCGTTTGTGTACCCCGGTGAACCCACGATTACGTCGTCAAACCCATCGCCATTGGTGTCTCCGGCATCTGAAACGGAGTAGCCCCAATAGCCGTTCACCTGATTGCCATGGGTTACCCAGCTGGCACTACCCAGAAGGCCGGAGGCGTTGCCTTTGTAAAGGTACGCACCGCCTTCCCTGGTTTCTCCGCTGGTCAGTTGGGGAGCGCCGATAATCACGTCGGCATAGCCGTCATTGTTCACATCACCGGCATCGGACACCGAATACCCAAACTGCATTCCATCACTTGGCCCGAACGCGATCCAGTCTGCAGTTGCATCCACTCCGGTGGCGGAGCCGAGAAAGAGCCTCACGCTTCCCTTGTCGCTTTCCAAATAAGCGCCGACAAGAATATCGTCGTATCCGTCCTTATTGACATCACCCGCGCTCGAAATGCTGGCTCCGAACTTGGTCCCGGCGATTGACGTGATTGTCGTGTCCGGAGTATTGGACAAGCCGACTCCGGAGCCAAGGTACACATAGACCTGGTCGAGGCTTCCAGCGCCCACAATGATGTCGTCATACCCATCGTTGTTCACATCGCCTGCGCTACACGCCGCGCCCAGGTTTACCGACCGCCTGGCGCCTTCGACGCTCCACGCCGGATAGGGAGACAACCCGTAGGTGTAGCCATAGAACAACAAAACGATTCCCGTGTTCGGCTCGCTGCTCCAATTCCCTCCATCGTAGCCGCTGGCCACTACGAGCACATCGTCGCAGCCGTCGCCATTCACGTCGCCGGCACCGGTGATCTTGGAACCAAGGTGAGCTCCCGCCTGGTTACCGTCGAACATCCAAGGATTGGAGCCTCCGCCGGTGAGAAACTTCTCCGCAACCACGGGATAGACCGCGTCGGAGGTATCGACTACGGTCGTCAGAACGTTGTCTTCGCCGGAGACCGTCGTGGGCAGTACCTTCCCGCTGGCATCGGACGCGCTTATGCCGCGCAAGGCTACAGGCAAGAGTCCATGAGCATCGCGGATCCCCCCCACGCCAAGGGGGGACGACCAAGAGATTTGTGTTCCCTCGGAAAACGTGTTCTCAAGCACAACGGTTTCGGAATCCGAGACGGGAGCGTCTATGGTGACTTTCTCGCAGATACCCTTATCCGAGTTCGTATACGAGACAAGAAGGCCCGTGCTTGCATACTCGACAGACTGCTCTCCGAGGACCGGCTCGGACTTGGGTAGCGGTGCGAGTTCGCCAGAGCCAACCCCTGTGAGGGCAAACGTGAAGCTCCGGTCATGTTCCTGCGAAGCTGGCTGGCCATCTACGTGCTGGACCACATCGCTTATACGGGAATTTGCCCCGGCTAACTCGCAGGGTCTTACGGATATGCCTTTCTTGTCAAACTTAATGCGGACGTTGCTTGCGGGGTTTACAGCACTCAACGTCGTGTCCGTAGCGTCGGCAGAGGGCGAGAGACGAATATCGTATTCGGATTTCCGAATGCTCTCTTGTACTTGAGCCCACAAATCGGACTGCTCAAGTGGCTCGGAAGCCGCGGAAGCCAGCTTTGTCGGTGCAGGGAAACGGGGTTGTTGGCTTGCGTCCTGCCGCTCTTCAGGACCCATTGCCTTCTCGTCAGAGGCAATTGTCGAGAATAAGAACACCGTGAATGCGACAACACTCAGTCCAACGGCACCGGTCAAGCGCTTGAGCATCTTTGCAAACCCTTCCGAATCTGGCTAGAACCCCCCTCGACACAAGCAGATAAAAGAAACACGGTCTGGTGCGCCGCTCTCGTCGAATGGCGCATGGCCTTGACCACTCCTCGAATTGGCGCTCCGGTAGTAGGCTATCAGGAGGCAGGGATATTCTGGCGCGCAGAATGAATGAGAATCCCCCTTCGCTCGTGCCGCGCCCCCACAGGGACCCACACCGGCACAAAACAAGCCTCCAATCCCCACGAAAATTCGAATTCACCCCCGTGAGCGCAACTCGAAACTCAGGAGACCGCCCCCTTATCCACGCTGCCGCGTCTTACAACACGTGACAGCGCGCCAACAGATGAAAGCATAGCATGTGTTCAATTCAACCGACAATCAAGTGGCCGGATCTCCATATGCAGCCCCATTCGAGGCCTACCTTATGAAAATGTCTCTTGCACATGACAAGCATGCCCCGTGCCAGGTTACCAAAACTTCTGAACAAGACTGAACCGCGTCCATGCAAGTCGTTGCGTTTCCAGCACTAAGTCAATTTATGGACCGCACACTCGGGGACTTTCACAAATGCGCGTAACGGTGGTGCCTATCCAGGGGTTGGATAGCATGCCGAGCATGTGAAGAGGAGCGTCCCGACTCGGGGCGCTCCTTCTTTTGTATCTTCAGAACTGTCGCGGTCTTACTGGCGCGAACTGTGTAGACTCCTCTTGGCCAGAAGCTGTCCACTCACAAGCATCACCAGAGTCAATGCGGCCACTGCCCACGGCATCAACGGCACACCCGGCAGGTCGTCGCTCTGCGCCAGCACAAACACGCTGAAGGAGTCCGCCGTCACCGTCACGGTGTTGGCCGTGGTGTTGACGGTCCCTTCGAGCGTCGTCACGTCGCCGGTGGTCTCGTCGATGTGCAGCACCACGAGGTGCGTTTCGGGAATGCTGGTGGCGTCGACGATTCCGTCCTGGTCCGCATCGGGATAGCTAATCGTTATCGTCGCGAGGTCTCCCCCGCCGACCGCAGTCAGTCCATCCGGGCCGACGTCGAAGCTCGTTCCGTTCAGCACGGCGAGCACGCCGTCCGGCAAATCGGGACTGCCCACCGCCGCACGGTCTATTGTGATCAACGTCGGTGCGCTCAGGGCCCCCGGCAGGATCGTCACACTGATCCCGTCGCGAGTCACCGTCCCGCCTCCGGGACCTATCGTCCCTTCCGCGTGCGTCGCCGCAACCACGTTTACCGTCCGCACCACCGGCGTCGCGGGATTCCCCCCCGCGTCACTTACGGTATACGTCACCGTGTACGACCCAATCGCCGCCGTGTTCACCGTGCTCACCGCCTGCACATTCGCGGTGATGTCGCCATCCAGATTGTCCGTCGCCGTCGCGCCTGCGTCGGTGTACACCGCGTGCTGCTCGACGTTCACCGGACTACTGCCCAACCGCGTAATCACCGGCGGCACGCCATCTGCTCCCGCCTCCTGCGCAATCAGCACTTCGCGCGGACTACTCGTTGCGGCGATGCCGCCAATACCCAGCGCCGTGATGCGTATCCGGCCCGTGCGCGGCTGCGTTACGTTCGATGCCGCCGCCGTCACGTGGATCGTACCCGAGTTGCCGCCCGACGCCCCGGACGAAATGCTCAGCCAATCCGCACCGGTAATGATCGACGTCGAATACGTCATCACGCCCTGGCCCGTATTGGACACGCCAAACGTCAGCGGTCCACCCGCCGCGCTTATGCTGTGCGCCTCGGGACTCACCGTCAGCGCCGGCTTCTGGCTCGTCAGCAGGAAGTCGGCGGAAGCCGACGACCCCGCGAACACCGACACAAGCTGGCTTCCGCCGATGTACCCTGTCGCGGACACGTTCACCGTGTACGCCCCCGGCGTCACCTGGAAGAAGAAGTACTCGCCGTTCGTGCCCGTCGTCCATTGCAGGTTCCCCGGCGTCATCGTTACTGTCGCGCCCACCACCGGCTCCAGCGTCAGGATGTTGCGCACGCGCCCCACGATGCTGCCCGGCAACGCCGGGTTGTTGTTGTCCACGGTAAACGTGCGCACGTTCGCCGTCGTCGGACTCAACCCGTATTCATCCACCGGCCACACGCGCCAGTAGTAGGTCGTGCCATCGACGAGCCCGCCGATTTGCGCGAGCGTGCCCACAATGCCGTCTTCCACGATGAGCCCCGTCGTGAATCCGCTGTCCTCCGCAATCTCCACGCGGTACGTGATGCCGTCGCCGTCGGGGTCGGTGCTCTCGGTCCACGCGAAGAACGTCGTGCTGTACACCGACTGCGCGTTGTTCGGATAAATCTGCGTCACCGGCGTCGGCGGACGGTTGCCCGGCACGGACCGGAACACCGTCGTCAGGATGTGCGTGCTCACTTCCCCGGAATCGACATCCTTGATGTAGTAGAAGACTTTGTATGTCCCCGGCGCGTCGAAGGCCGTGCCGAAGTCCGACCACCGGTACGTGCCCGCGCCCAGATCGGAGATGCCCGATTCATAGTCGAAGCGCAGCATCGGCACCGTCTGCTGGAAGTCCGGTAGATCCAGCGCGGCGAGTTCGCCGCCGAGGTACGCCGGCGTCTTCACTTCGATCCACGCCGTGTCGCCCGTCGTCGGCGCGGGGATGGCGCGTGCTTCGAGTTGCCCCATGAGTTCGCCCGTGGCAAGCGTGCGCGTCTGCGACGCCTCGATCCAACTCACGGGATCGCCCGCGTTCACGCCGTAGCCCAGCACCAGCGTGTGCGCCGTGCTCCCGTCGTACCCCGTGTCGAATGCGAGCGCCGTGCGCGACGAGCCTGCCCCGTCGCCGTTGTCGTCGAGCAGCGCCCGTTGCGGCAATTCCGCCGTTCCGTCGTTGCTGCGCGTCGCGGTGTATTCTTCGGTCTTCTCCGAGGCAAGTTCGAACGACTCCTTCAGCGTCTTACCGCCGCGCGCGTTGCGGAACAGTTCCGTCACGAACACTTCACCGTCGCGCACGCCCGTATCCGGGTCAGTCGTGCCGCGATGCGACACTTCGTCCGCGCCCGCGCTCGTGATGACGACACGGTTCTCTGCCGATACCGCCGGGATGAACGACCCGCTGTGGCACGCGCCGTACACAAACACGATTGGCTGGCTCAACGCCTGCGTGTTGAGTTGACCTTCGAGCGTGTCGAAGTAACCGTCAAGGTCCGTCGGGGAGATGACGCGCGTCTCGTCGAATGCACCCGAATACACGTAGAACGCGTCCGTCGCGCCATGGTCGACAAACACCACGTACAACGGTGCCGGAGCCGCATTCATCTTTGTGCGCGCCCACGTCTGGATGACCGACTGCACCTCCGCCTTCGTCGGCGTCGTATCCGACACGAAGATGTCCGGGGCGGGTTGCGCATCGCCTTCGCGCAGATAGAAGATGTCCTCCGTCGCGAAGCCGCGTTCGCGGAACGCGCGATACGCGAAGTCCGCGGTCCGCGCATGCTCCGCCTGGCCTTCCGCATTCGCGTCAAGTTTGCCCAGTACGAGGATGGCATAGCCCGCGCGGTCTTTAATCGTGAGCCGTACCGACTCCGGTTGATCGAAGGGCGCGGATGTCGCGGTCAGGAAATTGTTGTCTCCCGGGAACTCCGCGATGAACTGCCACGTGCCCGCCGCGTTGAACGCAATGCCCGCGTCCACAAACGACTGCGCCGTAAACGTCGCCACCCCATTCGCATCCGTCGTGGCAACCACCGGCCCCACCGACGACGCATCCGGCTTCTTCAAGAACAGACGGATGGTGCGACCGGCAAGCAGCGGCTTCAACGCATCCGGGATCGCAGCCGACAACGTCGCCGTCGCCGTGAGTTGAGTAAAATTCATCGGCGCCGACGACGCGCTCAGCGATAGCGACACCGTGGGCAATGCCTTAAGGACGGTAAACGTGACAGGGTCGCTGTCTGCTTCGCGATAGACGGCATCTCCATTCCAGTGCGCGTAGGTACTCCAGTCCGCCCGCCCTTGCGATGCCTCGGTCGGTGTGAACGTCCGCGTGAAGCGACCATTGCTCGCGTTGTATGCCACATCCTCGGGAAACTCGGTCTCGATTCCGCCAGGAGGCGTCGAGAAGAAACGGGCACGTTTATCCGGTTCAAACGGAGTTGGAAGGATTTGTCCCGTAACCATGATGGACTCGCCCAAGGTAATCGTCACGGGCCCGGATACAAACAGCGTGATGAAGCTGGGCGCGATGCCCCCGGAAACGATGTGGCAGGGGTCCGACGTGGTGTCCTGCGCCGCGGCCTCTCCGTCATCGGAGGTCACGACGCAATACCACTCATCATTGGCCAGGGTATCCGCCGCATCGATCTGAGTTAGTGTGTTCGTTGTGAGAACATCCCCCGTCCACACTTGGAAACCAGGGCTTCCCAAGTGCCTGACATACCATTGGACGCTGTATGTCACGTCGCCGTCGGGGTCGGGGCTCTTAGTCATGGAGCAACGCAGGTTGGCGCTGTTGCTCTCCTCGGATGGAATCGCGAGCGTTAGCGGGCCCGGTACTGTGTTGAGTATGGTTGTCGAGTCTGTTCCGGGGTCGGAGAACCTGTATCCGTCGTACCCACGCACAGAGCAAACCCATACCTGATGTTTTGCGGTGAAGTTCGCGCTGAGTGTATCCACCGTACTCACGGTAGGACCATGAACGACTGTATCGAACCCGTTCGACCACGAGAACTGATACTGAGGAGTCAACCCCGGACTGATGACTGTTGGTGTGGTCACTTGGCAGCTAAGCATATCTAGCGTCATTGGAGCCGACGGCGTGACATCCACCACCGGAGTCGAAGGTTTGCCTACCTCGTCTGCTCCAATATCCGAGAGAAGATTGTACGGACGAAAGTCACCGTCGAAATCGGACAACGGCGCTGACTCGTTACTGCCGGCATCAATACAAGGGGAGCCGGGAGTAAGGTGATAGTCTGTTCCTGCGTCATTGACGAACAAGGGGTCGGTATTCAGACTGTTGGCGTCACGTCCGGTGGCTGTCCTCCATTCGCCCATCGTGGCGCGGGGAGCCCCCCCGTAGATCCCTATCGCTCCTCCGCCCATCACCCACAGGCAGTTATAGTCCCAGACCGTCCCTGCCGCCATCGTGCTGCTCGATAAGTTGACGCAGGCCCCCGCTCCGCTATGAGCCAACACATTATTCTTGAATGTGAACGTCACCGAGGTGCCGACTGTGTACGAATACATCTCCGCCGAGCCGTTGTTCGCTATCGTGTTGTTGAGAATGGTCGTAGAACCACCCCCTCCATCGCTATACCCCACGCCATACGTTGTGTTCCGGACTACCACGTTATTCGTCAGTGTGGAGTTTCTAGACGTTTCAATCCCCGCATATGTATTGTCCCGCGCGAGGCAGGCTGTCACCGCGTTCGGCCCCGAATACACTCCCGTCCTGTTCGCATACAAGACGCAGTTCGCCACCTGGGAATTGGTGGCGCTATAGGTGTGTATTCCGTAATAGGCCTGCGTCACCCGCAGCCCGTCCAACCGCACGTAGGCCGCCGACACCTGGATTCCGTAAGAGGAAGTCGAGACCGTGTTGTTGCGGTTAATCACGGTTCCGGACACATGGGGCGACCCCTTGATGGTCACCAGGCCCGAGGCGCTTCCCCCATCCAGCGCACCCAGCGTAATGTTCGCGGTCAAGGTATAAGTCCCCGTGTCCACGAACACCGTGTCCCCCGCCTCAAGGTCGTACGCGTCCAAAATCGCCTGGACCGTCGCCTTTGGCGTGGACGGTGTCAGACCATTGTTCCCGTCACTCCCCACCGCCGAACAGTACGCGTCGTTCGTGGTCGCGTTGTCGTTCACGTAGTAACTTATGCTTGAGCCTACCCGGAACAGGCCGCTCGTTTGCGTCAATGCCCCGTCCTGCATGCAGGTGAGGCGAATCTTGTACAGTGGCGAAGCGGGCAGCCCGTCCACGTTCCAGGAATAGGTCCCGGCGCTTGCCAACACCGTATTCGTCAACTGCGTCCAGTTCGTCCCTCCATCCGGTGAATACTCGATGAGAAGCGTGTCGGTTCCACCCCACCCAGAACCGGAAAGCCTCCAACGGACAGCGTAGATACCCGAGACCCAGTTCTCTCCTCCCAGCGGTTCGAGCAACGACAGCAATCGCTCGTTCGGTGTCCTTGACGCCTCTCCCGTGTTTCCGTACGCCCCCAGATTGACTCTGCTCCCGTTCGGGCTTGTCTCGTTGCCGTATCCGCTCGCCGGATCCCCCGCGTCGATGCAGGGACTCGACTCTCCGTCCGCAGAGAAGAGCCCCCCGTGCCAACTCCCCGCCGTGCTGGAGAGATGAAAGTCATCCGCAGCGGTATTCGCGAATAGTGGATCGCTACTCACGCTGTTGGTGTCACGACCGGTGGCAGACCTCCACTCGCCCATCGTGGTGCGCGTGGCCCCCCCGTATATCCCTATCGCTCCTCCGCCCGTCACCCACAGGCAGTTATGGTCCCAGACCGTCCCTGCCGCCATCGTGCTGCTCGAGAAGTTGACGCAGGCCCCCGCTCCGCTATGAGCCAACACATTATTCTTGAATGTGAACGTCACCGAGGTGCCGACTGT